>NZ_NFKO01000030.1:0-25341 GCF_002160435.1 Pseudoflavonifractor sp. An176
GGGTAGGGCTTGCCAGGGGTGGGAATGGGCTTGGGCCGGGCCTGGGGAGAGGGGACAAAGCTGCTGCCGCTCTCCCAGGGCCGGGAATGCTCCTGATAGCTGCGCCCGCTCTGCGCCAACAGCTCGGGGGGAATCTCCCCGGCGAAGCGGGAGGGGCGGTTGGCGCTGGTGCGGCCGTACAGCATACGCATGCTGGCACAGGTGAGGTACAGCTGCTCCTTGGCCCGAGTCAGGGCCACATAGCACAGCCGCCGCTCCTCTTCCATCTCCTCCTCGTCGCCGATGCAGCGCATACCGGGGAAGATGCCCTCTTCCATGCCCACCACAAATACCACGGGGAACTCCAGGCCCTTGGCCGAGTGCATGGTCATCATCACCACGGCGTCCTCGTTGGGGTCGTGGTTGTCCAAATCGGTATACAGGGCGATCTCGTCCAAGAAGCCCGCCAAGGTGGGGGACTCGCTGTTTTCCATATACCCCTTGATGGAGGTCAGAAGCTCTCGAATGTTCTCCAGACGGGTGCGGTTTTCCACATCCTGCTTGACCTGGAGCATGGCGGCGTACCCGGTGCGCTCCATCACCAGCTCGTAGAAGGCGGCCAGGTCCATGGTGGAGCTCAGGGCCTGCAAGTCCCGGATGATGGCGGTGAAGGCCCCCAGCTTGGCCCCGGCCTTTTGCAGCTCGGGGTACTGCTCGGGCTGGCTCACCACCTGCCACAGGGACAGCCCCTCCTGGGCGGCGATGGCCCGGGCCCGCTCCACGGTGGTGGCACCGATGCCCCGGGCGGGGACGTTGATGATGCGGCCCAGGCGCAGATCGTCCTGGGGATTGGCCACCACGCACAGGTAGGCCAGCATGTCCTTCACTTCCGCCCGGTCAAAGAAGCGGGTGCCCCCGATGACCCGGTAGGGGATGCCGGTGCGCTTGAAGGCCAATTCCAGCTGATAGGACTGGGCGTTCATGCGGTAGAGCACCGCATGGTCCCGCCACTTCATGCCCTGGCGGTAGTGCTCCAAAATGGTGTTGGCCACATACTGGGCCTCGTCGCTCTCGTTCATGGCGGTGTACAGGTGGACCTTGTCTCCCTCTGCCCCCGCTGTCCACAGCTCCTTGCCCTTGCGGCCCTGGTTGCGGCGGATGACGTGGTTGGCCGCCGACAGGATGGTCTTGGTGGAGCGGTAGTTCTGCTCCAGGCGGATGCACTGGGCGCCCTTGTACTGCTTCTCAAAGGAGAGAATGTTCTCAATGGTGGCGCCCCGGAAGCGGTAGATGGACTGGTCGTCGTCGCCCACCACACAGATGTTTTTGTGGCCCCCGGCCAGCAGGGAGGCCAGGAGATACTGCATGTGGTTGGTGTCCTGGTACTCGTCAATGAGCACATAGCGGAACTTGTTTTGGTAGTAGGCCAGCACGTCCTCCTCCTGCTGCAACAGGCGTACGGTGTGGAAGATAATGTCGTCGAAGTCCAGGGCTCCGGCCTCCCACAGCCGCTTTTGGTAGAGGGTGTACAGGCGGGAGATCTGCTCTAAGCGGAAATCTCCACTTTTATAGGCCTCTTTGTGGAAGTCTTCCGCCAACTGCATCTGGTCCTTGGCCTTGGAGATGGTGCCCAGCACCGAGCGGGGCGGGAAGAGCTTCTCGTCCATGCCAAGCTCCTTGAGGCAGTCCTTCACCACCCGGATGGAGTCGTCGGTGTCGTAGATGGTGAAGGAGGAGGGGAAGCCCAGCCGCTCAATGTCCCGGCGCAGGATGCGCACACAGGCGGAGTGGAAGGTGGAGGCCCAGATGTCCAGGGCCTGGGGGCCCAGCACCCGTTCCAGGCGGTCTTTCAGCTCTCCGGCGGCCTTGTTGGTAAAGGTGATGGCCAGGATGGTCCAGGGGGGCGCGGGGTCCAGCTCACACAGCCGGGCGGCGTACTCCCGCCCCTCCTCGGTGGGGTGGTCCACATAGTGGCGCAAAAAGTTCAAATCCTCTTCGGTGGCCCAGTCCGGCACCTCGGTGGAGTCGGAGCCCCGGCCATAGCGGATGAGGTTGGCCACCCGGTGGATGAGCACCGTGGTCTTGCCCGAGCCAGCCCCCGCCAGCAGCAGCAGCGGGCCCTGGGTGGTGAGCACGGCCTGGAGCTGCTCCGGGTTCAGGTTGGGGTAGTCCAGGGCGATGGCCGCCCGGCGCAGAGAGGCAAATTCAGAACACTGTTTTTGATTGAGCATCTATATCAAATCCTTGCTGTAAAGTCCAGTTGCAAGCCATTATATCAGATTCCCACACCCAGGGCAACCGGGGGAGCGGTTGACTTGCAGGGGCGCACCCGTTAAAATGGGGAAAGACAGAGAAGGGAGGTGGCGGACATGCGCAAGCTGACCTGGTTTGCAGGGGGCTTTGCGGTTATGTGTCTGCTGATGATGGGGAACGTCCCGGTTTTGTGGCTGGTTGTCCCCGCCCTCCCGATTCTCGTGCTCTGGCACCGGACCCAGCCCAAGGACAAACAGGACTGGCTGGAGATGACCACAAACAGACGGCGGCGCTATGTGCTCTGGCAGATGTGCCGCCGGGGAACGGCTGTGGTATTGGGCTGCGGGGCCGGACTGTGCTGGTTTTGTGTGTACTATTTTCTGGTGTGTGTGCCTGCCATGGCGTGTGAGGGGACGCAGACCATCTCGGGCACGGTGATCGCCCAGCCCCAGGCCACCGACACCGGAAGCTATTCCTTCACCCTGCGCCTGGACTCTGGGGTGGACTTGCTTCTCTATGCGCCTGAGAGCTGGAAGTCGGTACAATTGGGCGACCATGTCCAGGCAGAGGGACAGGTGGAGTATACCTCATTTACCTATGGGGAGGAAGTGACCTATTACACAGCCAAAGGGGTGTTCCTCCTGGGGACCTGTGAACAGGCGCCCACGGTGGAGCGCCCCGCTGTTCTGCCCATTTCCTGCTGGCCCGCCTGGGCGGCCCAGCGGCTGAAAGAGGGCATCCAGGTGGCCTTTGACCAGGCCACTGCCCCTCTGGCCCTTGCGGTGTCTCTGGGCGACAAGAGCTTCTTGGACGACGGGCTGTACACGGACATGAATCGGTCGGGTGTGACCCACGCCGCGGTGGTGTCCGGGCTCCACGTCTCCTTTCTGGTGGGTGTGCTGATGGTGCTTTGCCGCAACCGCCGCCGCTGCGCCGTGGCCCTCATCCCGGTGCTGGTGTTTTATGCGGTGATGGCCGGGGGGACTCCCTCCGCCTTTCGGGCGGTGTGGATGCAGGGAGCCGCGCTGGTGGTGCCTGTGGTGGGACGGGAGCAGGATGCGCCCTCCGCCATGGCCCTGTCTCTGCTGGTGCTCATGGTGCAAAACCCCTTTTCCGTGGCGCAGGTGGGGTTACAGCTGTCCTTCCTGTCCGTGTCGGGGATTTTATTGCTCACCCCTAGAATCTACCGGGGCCTCACCAAGTATCTGGAGGAGCGTATCCTGCGTGGATGGAGGAAGGTGGCGGGGAGAGCGTGGCAGTGGGTCAGCGCCTCGGTGTCTGCCTCCCTGGGCGCTATGGTGCTGACGGTGCCGCTGGTGGGGGTGGTCTTCGGCCAGGTGTCCCTGGTGGCGCCGGTGGCCAACATCCTGACCCTCTGGGCCATGTCGATTTTGATGATGTGCGCTCTGGTCCTGGGCCTTCTGGGGCTGTGGCTGCCCGGTGTGGCGGCACTGTTGGGACAGGGCGCGGGACTATTGGGCCACTACACCGTGTGGATGGTACACAAGTTGGGCACATTCCCCTATGCGGTGCTGGATATGAAAAACATCTACCACGTGATCTGGCTGGTGGGAGCTTATGCGGTATTTGGGCTGCTGCTGTGGGGCGGTGTGGCTCTGACTCAGGTGCTTTGGACCGGAGCGGGGTTACTGATACTGCTGGCTCTGCCCGTGGGGCTGTCCGCCTTTACCGTGGCCCGGTCTGATCTGGTGGTGGGGGCGGTGGATATGGGCCAGGGTGCCTCCACCGTCTTGATGCATGGGGACCACACCGTGGTGGTGGACTGCGGAGGGAGTGAGAGCACTTCAGCGGGGGACCTGTCCGCCGACTATCTGGCCTCGGTGGGGCGCACCGAGGTGGACGTACTCCTGCTCACCCACTTGGACAAGGACCACTTCAACGGCGTGGAGCGCCTGCTGGACCGGGTGGAGGTGGGGGAGGTATACGTCCCCGTGTCTGCCAAAGACCAGAAGGAGGCCCAGCAGCTGGAGAGTTGGTTGGAAGAGCGGTCCATCCCCTGCCAGTGGGTGGAGGACGAGGTGGACTTGACCCTGGGCGAGATGGAGCTGCGGGTCATCCCGCCCCTGGGCAGCGGCACCACCAACGAGGAAGGGCTGTCGGTGCTGTGCACGGTGGATGACTTTGACGTGCTCATTACCGGAGATGCAGACAGCTATGTAGAGCACATGATTGTGAAATACTTTGTCATCCCCAACATTGAGCTGTTGATGGTGGGCCACCACGGTTCGGCGGACTCCACCAGCATGGAGCTCTTGGGATGGGCCCGGCCGGAGCTGGGCATCATCTCGGTGGGAGAGGGCAACTCCTATGGACACCCGGACCAGGAGACCTTGGAGCGGCTGCACCGCTCTGGGGTGGAGGTCCACCGCACCGACCAGGAGGGGACGGTGACGGTGGTGGTCCAGGGGGAGAACGTGGGAATTTGGTAAATAAGAGGAGGAAGCGGTATGCCGCCCAAACAGCAAACGGACAACACCGCCATGCGGGAACTGAAAAAGGCGCTGCGCCAGGGAGGGCTGAAAAACCTCTATGTCTTCTACGGCGACGAGACTTTTTTGCGGGAATATTATCTGGGAGAGCTGAAAAAGGCCATTTTGCCCCAGGGCATGGAGGACTTCAACCTCCACACCGCCCAGGGCAAGGAGTGCTCGGTGGACTGGATTGCCCAGGCGGTGGACTGCCTGCCCATGATGAGTGAGCGCACCTTGGTGCTGGTCACCGACTTCGACCTCATGGGCCAGGGGGAGAAGGGGCGGCAGCAGCTGCTGGAGCTGTTTGAGGACCTGCCCGACTACTGCTGTCTGGTGTTTGTCTACGACCTGTTGAATTTCAAGGTGGACGGGCGGAGCAAGCTGGGCACCTATCTGAAAAAGTCGGAGGCACTGGTGAACTTCCAGCGCCAGTCCACCGGGGACCTCACCGACTGGATTGTGCGCAAGTGCAAGGCCATGGGCCACCGGGTGGACTCTGCCGACGCCCAGTACCTCATTTTCCTGTGCGGGGACAGCATGACCAACCTGTCCACCGAGCTGGAGAAAATTTGTGCCTACGCCTCGGGGGAGCGGGTGACCAGAGAGGACATGGACGCCGTGGCCATCCCCCAGGTGGATGCGGTGGTGTTCCAGATGACGGATGCCCTGGCCCGCCGGGACTTTGACAAGGCCGCCGCGGTGCTGGCCGATCTGCTCCACAGCCAGGAGGCCACCATCATGATCTTGTCGGTGATGGGCAAGTATTTCCGCCAACTCTATACCGCCCGGCTCTATCTGGACGCGGGAAAGAGCCGCAGCGACTTTATGCAGCTGTGGGGGATGAAGCACTCCTTCCAGGGGGACAAGCTCATGGATGCGGCCCGGAAGTTCTCCCTGGTGTGGTGCCGTCACGCGGTGCGCCGCTGTGCGGAGGCAGACCTCCAGATGAAAATCAACTACGGGGCAGAGGGGGAGATTCTCACCCAGCTGCTCATGGAATTGTCCGCAGGACGGAAGGTGATTGAATGCTGAAAATCAAAGAGGCCATCATTGTGGAGGGCCGTTACGATAAAAACAGCCTGTCCCAGGTGGTGGACGGGCTCATTCTGGAGACGTCTGGGTTTGGGGTGTTCAAGGACGGGGAGAAGCTGGAGCTCATTCGCCGTCTGGCCCAGCGCCAGGGCATCATTGTCCTCACCGACTCCGACGGGGCGGGATTTGTCATCCGCAACTACTTAAAAGGGGCCATTCCCAAAAACCAGGTGAAACACGCCTACATTCCCGACGTGTACGGCAAGGAGCGGCGCAAGCGCAAGGCCGGAAAAGAGGGCAAGCTGGGGGTGGAGGGCATGAACCCCGAGGTATTGCGCCAGGCCCTTTTGCGGGCGGGGGCCACGGTATTGGATGGGGATGGGCCCGCCCCGGCCCGGGGCGATCTGACCCCGGCGGACCTGTTTGCCCTGGGGCTCACCGGGCGGCCGGACTCGGCGGCACGCCGGGAGAAGCTGCTCCACCGCCTGGGGCTGCCCCAGCACATGAACAGCAAGGCCTTGCTGGCCATGCTCAACGCCCTGCACACCCCGGACGAGGTGGCGCAGATGGTGGAGGAACTGGAACAATCCAAGGAATAACCAAAAGGTGAGTGGACGAATGGTCCACTCCCCAAAACGTTGTGAGGGAAAGTTTAAACCTGAGGAATCTCAGGGGTGACTGGGGGCATCTGGTCGCAGCCGGTGCAGATGTCGTTGTCGGAAACCTCGTTGCAGCTGACATAGGTGTCGCCCACGGTGGCCACAGCGCCGAACTCCACAGGCACCGCCACACAGATGTCCTGGGTGATGGTGAACACACAGGAGCCGTTCTTCATGCCGTTGCACACCTCACGGCCTGGGGTTACCACGGGGGTGCCGCAGCATTTGGTGGCAGTCAGCCCCGTCTGGGCGAAGGGGGTGACGGTGACGGGCACGCAGATGGAAGCGGACTGATAGCCCACGGCGGGGCAGGTTTGGGTCTCACCCAGCACCTCAGGATTTACGGTAGGAAGCATTGGAATCTCTCCTTTCTGGCCATCGCCGTTTTCAGGCTATGCCGGAGCGGGGAGAAGGGTGACAGATGGTGTTGTATTTTCCATGGGGTCTGGTACAATGAGAGAGAAATAGAAAGGGGAAATGGTACGACTATTATTTGATGCTGTATGGTGTGAACGTATGAAAGAAGGGCGAGACCATGGTTGAGATGCTGAAGAATATGCGGGCATATTTGATTTATAACGGTTTTATTTTCCTGTTTCTGTTGGTGGGCTATGTTCTCATGCCCGGGCGTTTTGTGGGGCAAGATTGCGATTGGATTTGGCTGTGGCTGGTGGTGGCCTATTGGGTGAGTATGTTTGAAGTGTTCCTGGCCGGGCCGGCATTTGCGCTGTTCGATCAGATGTACCAGTTCACGGTAAAGGAGATCTTCTGGTCTGCCCTGATTATTTTAGTATCCACCTTCCTTTCCCTGAGTGTCATGGATCTTTTGTTCAGTGGCTGGGAAGGAATCTTAATGGAGCTTCTCTTTGCGCTAGGTGTTTCATTGTGGATTTCTGGTACCTATACCGTGGTTTATTTTATTTTGAGGTCCATTTGTAAAAAGACGAGGATGGGGTAGTGGGCAGAGAGAGCTACCAAAAACGGGAGCGCCCCGAATGCAGCTGCATTCGGGGCGCTCCCGTTTTTGGTCATGAGGTTTTTGTTGTTAGAGCTTATGGTTTATATAGCTGATAAAATCCTTCTCAATCAGCTCATAGTCGATGGAGGATTGCAGCTGGCCCAGTTGATCTCTCCAGGCATCCACGTTGGTTCTCACCTTGCGGAACCCAAGGGACTCGTAGACATGTTGTGCCCTGGTGTTCTTCAGATTGGTGTCGAGAATGACCTTAGAATAGCCGTTTTCAAAGAGCCAGCCAATGAGCATACTCAGAATTTTTCTGCCCACACCACGGTTTTGGCCATCGGTTTCGCAGATTTTAATGCCGATTTCGGCAACACCGTCACCCAGGTCACGATAATTGCACTCACCGATTAATCGGTGGTCTTCTTCAATGACCAAAGACCCCTTGCCAAGCCCCTTTATGACTTCGACCTCGGTGGTCCCCACGCCGTTGGGAAAGCCTGCGTGGGCCATGACGGCGCCGTCATTCCACCATGTAGCAAGCTGCTTTGCATCGGAGGCTTCGGCTTGACGGATGGTCAGGTTTTCGTATTGAATCTTTTCCATTCTCTTTCCTCCATGTAATTTCTGTGGATAAATGGAGTGTAACAGATTCATAAATAGCTCGCAAGTATTAGAAAGAGTACATATGTTAAAGCTCAGCACCATGGCGCTGATTCCTCTTGCGTGCCTTATTTTTGTATTTATCATATGGCTCAAATACGGCAGGGAAAAGAAGGTCATTGAGACCGTTGAATTTTATCCGCCCGAGGGCATGAACAGTGCAGACGTAGCGTATTGGTATAAAGGAAAGCTGCCGAAAAAAGATATAGTCGCCCTGCTCATTGAGCTGGCAAACGAGGGCTATATTGCCATTCATGACGGCGACGAGGCGGGGAGCGGTGCGTACCGCATCGAGCGTATAAAGCCGTATCCCCATGATCTTGACGAGGATAAAAAAAGGTTTTTTGAAGGTCTCTTTGAAAGCGGCAAAGACATGGTTACCGGGAGCGATCTCAGGAATAAATTCTATCGCACCCTGAATCAGATATCCTCTAATTACGGTTATTCCGGAGAAAAGGGCCGCATACATACCCTGAAGTCCACGCGGCTGCAGCTTCTCTGCTGGCTGCTTGTTATTGGCGGCTTCGCTCTTGATGTTGTGATACTTGCCAACGTCCTGGGTGGGAATGAGCGGTTCATTCCTTTCGTGATCGGCGTGCCGATTCTTGCCGGAGCGTTCTGGCTGGCGTGTTACGTCCCGGGCCGCACAGAGGAGAGCCATAAAAATTTAGAAAAGATAACCGGGTTCAAAAAGTTTTTGGAAACGGCGGAAAAAGACCGGCTGGAAATGCTTGTCCATGACAATCCAAAATATTTTTACAACATCCTGCCCTTTGCCTATGTGCTGGGTGTGTCTGATAAATGGGTGGACAAGTTTGAAGGCATTGCCATCGAACCGCCTGAGTGGTACAGCGGGCATGGTGCATTTACGACTGCTACCATGTGGCATGCCATGGATCGGACACTGAGCAGTGCGGCCAGCGCCATGTCTTCCGCTCCGAGACAGAGCTCGTCCGGCGGCGGATCCGGCGGTGGTGGCGGTGTTTCCGGCGGCGGATCCGGTGGAGGAGGCGGCGGAAGCTGGTAAAATCCATGCATTTGCATCTGCAAACTTGTTGCATAAAGGGGGAACGCATATGGAGCTGTGGGCAGCAGGGATTGCCCTGCTTATCATAGCGGCGGGTATCCTGGTACTGATCTTGTGTAGAGAGAAGATCCATAAGGGCTTGCGGATTGCTGTGGTCTGTGTACTTGGCGCGCTGTTTGTAGCGGTGCTGGGATATATTGCCCTTACCTTCTTGTTTCTGAACTCATTGGATTCTCCTCCCTTGGATGTGTCTACGGCTTCCGGGAAGGTGTTATCAGAGAAACAGGCCATCATTGGGGAACACAAAACACCGGTGCCTGTACCGTTAGACTACGAAGTTTTAAAACACATAAATGAACTGTGCCCCTAATAGTAAGCGCAGCTTCAAGACGATTTCACATAAAAAATCAATTTGCCCGCATGAAGATGGGTAAAAACAGTAACGCGGTCGGGCACATCAAACCCGACCGCGTTATTGTCTAATGAAAACCCCCGGCTATGCCGGGGGGGTCCTATTGGATTTGAATGACAACGTCCATGTAAAACGCGGTGTCGGTGTGGGAGACCACCAGGGTGCCGCCGTATTCCTTGGCGGCTGCGGCAATGGAGGACAGGCCGATGCCCTTGCCGGAATGTTTGGTGGACAGGTATTCTCCGTTGTGCTTGACCACCACGCCGTTGAAGCTGTTGCTGGAGACAATATACAGATCGTGGGAGTTTTTCATATCAATGGTCAGGTTGAAATAGCGCATATGGGGCGGCACAGTGGAGCACCCGGAGACGGCATTTTCCAGGATATTGCCCAGCAGACCGCATAGCATTGGTTCCGGTATGCGCTGGAGGGCGGGAATGTGAATGTTCCAATTGGTCTGAATTTGTTCTTCTGCGGCAATGTCCCGGTAGTAATTCAAAAGGGCGTTGACCCCGCTGAGGTTGCAGTACTTTAAGGGGGAAGATGGAGGGATGGATTGCTCATATTCATGGAGATAGCGTGTGATCCCATCCATATCTCCGGCGTGAGCCATCTGGGAGAGGGCATGGATGGAGTGGCGAAAATCATGGCGGATCTGACGGGTCCGATCCACATATTCCTGCAGAGACTGATATTGCTTGAGCTGAAGTTGAAGAAAGTGTGTATGCTCCTCTTGGCGGTGCTGTTCGGCCAGAACATAGGAAATTCGGTAGAGAATGGCATAGATAAAAAAGAGTATTAACAGGAAAAGAGTTTCCATGCCAACATAAATTTGGAACATCCTGCCAGTGTGCAGGGTCTGGTAGGAAAGTGGGATGGTAAACACATTGGAAGCGGTGAACAGGACGGGAAAGATGAGAAAGGTATTCCAGACCGCGGTAGAATGAATGGTACGAATGGCGTAGGCAAAGTGCTTCCACAAAAATGGCGTGGCGGCTGCGGCAATGGCGAAGGACAGGGCCAACTGGAACAGCGTCGCGGAAAAGGAAAAGCCCAAGTAGTTGGAGGTGGGGTGCAGCCATGCGTCAAAGGCATAGGCAAAGCTGCTGGGAAAGGACATCAGAGCACAGGCGTTGAGAAACATGGCCGCGGACTGGGAAAGATTGGTGCGCAGCGTTCGGTGATAGAGAAGGAAGAACAGCACCACCGAGATGCCAAGGGGGACATTGATGTGGATGATATGGGAAAACGTCATCTGGAACAAGCCGATCAGGGGAAAGTAAATCAATGCCGCAAGGGCGCACAGCAGAAAGGTTTTTCTGGGGGAATATTTCAGCGAATCGTGCATGGGACAGTAGCAGATCCAGGCGGCGGGGATGATGATGGAAAACTCCAGCATGGCCCGAACATAGGGGGCAGCATCCACGAAAGTCACCTCTTTTCCAATCAAAATTCATCTGGAATGCCGTTGTTGGCTGCGGATCTTTTCAAAGTTGTATGCTCTCAACTGGTCCACAATCTTTTGGCTCTGTCGGACCTTGACCGGAAAGGCCGACTGGTCCTGAAGGACGCATTGATCCTTGCTCATCTCGGCGACGTAGTCGGCGTTGACCAGCACCCCTTTGTTGACGCAGAGAAACCGGGGATCATTTCCCACCAGGGTCTGAAATGCGGAGACGGTCATGCGGCAGCGGAGGGTAGTGCCACCTTTCAATTTGACCTCCAGGTAATGGGCATCGGTGACCACAGAGAGTATGTCATCGAGAAAGACAGAGTGGGTCTGTCTGCCGCTGGTCAGATTGACAAAGGGAGGGGCATCGTCCATCAGGTGCACATCCGCCAACACCTGAAAAAAGCGGTCCTTGTCCAGGGGCTTGGTCAGGTATTCAAAGGCGTGGAAGGAAAATGCCTCCGGCATAAAATCCGAGCTGGAGGTTAAAAAGACCAGCTTCACCCAGCGGTCGGTGCGGCGAATCTGCGAAGCAACGGCAATTCCGTCCATCTCGCCCATGTAGATGTCCATAAAAATCAGGTCATAGCTGCCATGGGTGAAGTGTTGGAGGAACTCCTCACCGGAGGAGAAAAAGTCGGTTTCCATGTGCACACAGTGCCGGGCGCCGAACTCCTGACAGAGCGCCTGCACAGACCGCTGAAACCCGCGGTCGTCATCCACCAACGCAATGCGCATCCACGCCGTCTCCTCTCTCCCAAAGTCAGGGGGTGCCAGAGGCGCTTCGATGCCCCCTTTCGACCATCATAGCATAGAATGGACACAGATTCCAGCCAGTGGAAATTCTTTCTTGCCAGAAACAATACGTTGTTGCCAATTACCTTGCTGACATGGGAACGTCAAGCTAGAATGAAACCAACTATATCCAGCGATGATACTGTTGATGGATGCCGGGAAAGGAGATCAGGAAAGAAACGGATCAAGTGGATGTCGAGGGCAAGACAAGGAGGAACGTATGAGAACAATGGGAGAAAAGAAGGTGCCATGGGGCAAGAAGGGCAGGCGCGTGGTCAGTGCGGTGTTGGCCGCGGGTATGCTTCTGGAGATGTCCGGGCTCTGGAGCCTGGAGGGGGTTGGCTTTAAGGCCAGTGCGGCGGAGAACTATCTGGAGATGCCGGAGCGCACCCCGGTGAATGTGATGAACAAGCAAACCGCCGCTGTGGTGGAGAATACGCTGTCCCAGCCAGACGGAAGCGTGGCGTACTACAACTTTGTGGACTTTTCCGGCTATACCCTGACCAAGAATATGTCCAAGGTGAGCAGCAGCTCAGGGGTGTACATGAGAACGGTCCGTGGCGACGATCACTTGTATTACATGGAGTTCTGGACAAAAGCCGGGTATGGGTCCTGGAATGTCACTTATGACTGGAAGGACTTCCCTGATGAGTCCTTCCCGGAGGCCTATTCCTGGGAGGACATCTATGTGAACATGGGCACTGGCGCTGTGGCCAGTACAGAGAAGGACAACATTCAGGTGGGGCACTCCGTGAACGACCTGGTGGGAGAGATGAGTGACCGGCCCAGTTCGCCCTGTTCCAGCACCTGGACCCCCATGCCCGACCACACCAACCCCCGGATGACCATTGTGGGTACAGGGGAAGATGCCTCTTCCCATTCGGCGTGGTATGTTCTGGCCGACATGGTCTCGCCGGGCCAGGTGACTGAGTCCGACCCGGACCCCTGGGAGATCCTGGTGACGGAAGACGCCCAAGCGTACGACGGGAAGCCGGTAATCTGGCTTTGTGAGCAGGAGATGATGCGGCCGGCAAACCAGAGCACCACCAAAGAGGACCTGGCCGACTTGAAGCTGGAGGTGGGGGTTGTTCCCGCAGACGACCCCGCGGCCCAGGTGATCTATCTTCAGGCGGAGTGCGTCGCCCTGGAAAATGGGCTGGAGGGCGCCAGCCACAAGGGCGGAGCCCTGGGCTTCCAAATCGTTGACACCAGCGCACTGGAGGGAGAGGAGTATCAGATCGTCTCACTGGAGAATCGTACGGATACCTCCCAACTCAATTACAGCCTGTATCTCTACCAGAACTTTATCACCAGCGCCCAGGACAGCTACTATGAGGTCAACACCCCTGTCACCGATTTGGCGGGCAACCCGGTAATGCTGATGGCAGACGGCAAAAAGAACGTCCGCGCCAAGGCGCTGTTTCTGGACAATGACCCGGTCAATGTGGACAAGGTGCTGCTCTCCGGCACCAACGTGGATGCCAGCATGACCACGCTCCCCGGCCAGTGGCCGGAGGACCTGGACCGCACCAAGCTCTTTTCCACCACCGGGGATCAGGTGCAGCTGCGAGTGCAGCTCAGCGAGCGCATTGCGCCGCTGACCCAGGAGGAGATGGAGGACGTTACCCTCACCTGGAATCTGTCCAGAAATGACGGGGGGGATCTGGTACCGGTGACCGTCCCCCTGGTGGACGTGGAGGATGGATATGCCAACGGCGTCAACGCAGAGCCGGTATCCATCCTGGTGTTCCAGTCTGTGACGGTGGAGCAGGACTTCACGCCGCAGGGAGTTCAGATCCAGGCGGTGAGCCTGTCCACCGGCGGACACCTGCGGGACATCAGCGGCAACTACATGGAAACCCAGGACCAGAACGTGGTGGACGTCAGCGACAACCCGCCCACGGTGCAAAATTTCCTGGATACTGCCGCCCCTTCGGTGACCATCCAACAGGCGGAGACGGTGGCTGCGGACGAGTTTCTCATTGCCGTCGAGGTCAAGGACTCGGTGGAGAACGGCCTGAGTGCAGGCATGGCCGGTGGAAAGGTGGCATTGACTTCCAGCAAGGGAAGCTCAAACGTTCCCTATCAGTACACCTTTGATATGTCTCCCGAGACCCCGGAGAACTACTCCGGCACCGGCACCATAGGCAGCAGCGGGAATCTGATTTGGAACGATGTGTTCATGCAGCAGGACGGCACATACTACCTGCATTTGAAACTGACCGACACCCAAGGCGTGGAGTTGGATGACCAGGCCCCCTTCCAAATTCACCTCTACGCCCAGGATCTGCTGGGCAATGGTGGAGAGGTGGCCTTGAGTACCCAGGGACAGAATATCTCCGTGGACCATGCGGCGCCCACCGTGAGCATCTCCAATGTCAAAACGGTGTCCGGCCAGGACCAGAACCAAAACAATACTGCCACCCTCACGGCCACCGTGTACGCCCAGGATCTCAATGGGGTGGAGCTGGTCAAATACCAATGGGTGGAAGCAGACGCGCAAGCCCAGGACAGCAACTGGATTATGGTGGACAGCTGGGATGAGACCGGCGGCCTGCTGACGGTGGAGACCACGGTCTCCGGCGTCACTGCTGTCTCCAAGAAGCTGGTGGTGCAGGCCTACGATGTCCATGGAAACATGGCCCAGGTGGAGCAGTCTGTCACTGCGGATTTGACCAAAACCATTGTCAACTATTCTGTGTCTGACAACCTGGATGCTCCCATCGCCGACCCGGGACTGGTGATTGACCGGCCCGGCTGGACTGGTGAGACCGCCCAGGGCGGGGATCTCTATGTCCGTGCCATAATGACCATGGACAACCAGACCTATGTGGGCATTGTGACCAATCCCGACGGGGAGACCTTGTTCGGTTCCGCGTCCAACGCTGTGGAGTGGTATCGGGTGTCCATCGCTGAGGGTGTGTATTTGACGGTGGAGTCCGGTACCCCGGACTGGAGCTACTATGGCCCGGTGACGGTGCGCCTGAATGCCAGCGCCCAGTCCATGACACCCGTGGCATCCCAGGCTGTGGACGATGAAACGGATGTCACGCGCTCGGAAGATGTGGAGCTGCAGGTGTGTTATGCGCCGGAAAGAGACGACGTCTACGACATCGATGGTCAAATTCAAGTGCAGGACAGCTCCGGCAAAGGGGTGGAAGAGACCAACACATTCACCTATGACTATTACAAATTCGACCAGTCCATGACAGGCGCCCGAATCGGGATCACGCTGCGCAATCAGCTGTATGACGACTGGGGTGTACAGGACGTGGATCTGGAAAACTCCTATGCGCTGTTCGTCCGCACCGATCAAGACGGACAGCTGGTCCAGGCTGCGGATGGGGCACCCGCTCCGGAGAGCGTCATTTCGGAGAAAATCCCCTTCAGCGCCGGACAGCAGCAGTGGTTCTCGGTACCGGCACAGGATCTGGATGGCAACAAGTTGACCACCGGCGCGTACACGCTGTGGCTCCATGTGGCGCAAAAGGGGGGCGGGGTGCAGGAGATCTACCTGCCCAGTGCCTTGCCCTCCGGCCGGGAAGGGTATCTGCTGCTGGATGCCGGCGAAATACCCGGTCAGTTTGGTGTGACATCCTACGACGGGTATCTCCCCGTCGCCTTCTCCTACGACAATGGCAGCGGCCTGGCCTGGAGCAAGACGGCCGAGGAGGGCCAGACTCTCCAGGTGTTGAACGTGGGCATTTCCAAGCCCAGTGGGGCGGAGGCTGTGACCCCCCAGGATGGGCAGGATGTGGCAGAGGCCAGAAAGGTGACCCCGGTTACCGTCAACGGCTACATCGTGGGCTACGAGGAGACCATGAACAGCCTGCACAATGATGCGGGACTGCTGAAGCTGACGCTGGCCTCCCAGTCTACGGAAGAAGACGGATATGGCCAATGGCTGGGAACGGATCTGGGGCTCGTGTCCGGCATGAAAATCTGGAATGCCGGCGCCACCGGCGACCCCAACGACCTGGACTTCCAGGATGTCAGCTGTGCAAATGGCGTATCCCGGTTGCTTGCGTTTAGCAACCTGGACTGGTACGACCGGAATGGGGGTGAGTGCGACATTGTGGATGACATCTCCCAGTACTCGGTTCAGGATGCGGGCAACGATAACCTGAAGTATGCCGTGGGGGAAAACACCATCTACTATCAACTGAAGATGGAAAACGGAAAACTCTCCCCCATCTATCAGATGCAGATCAACCTCACCACCCAGAGCCCGGAGCTGGAGCTGAACTACTCCTTTGGCCCCACCGGTCAGACAGAGTCCGGAAAGGCATACACCGAATATGTGGACGTGACCGTGGCCAATGCCTTCTCTCCCAGCGGAGATGTAAAGGTGTACTATGGATACCGGGAGGAAAAAACCGTCTGGATCTACCAGGAAGTCACCGATTGGAAGGAACCGCTGCGCTTCCAGGCCAACCAAAACGGGGAGTGGGGGTCCATGGGTGCCCGGATTGATGCCCCCATCGACTCAGACCTGAATACCACGCAGTGCCTGGTGATCTATGACGGCGCGGGCAACGCCAAGGTATTCTATCCCAGCTTCCATGTGGAGCGCAGCGATACCCAGTACTACGGCATAGCTGACGTAACCCCAGGGGTGTCTGCCTCTGCCTCCGCCGACGGCGAGAACTCCTACCGGATCAGACTCTCCGCAGAAGAGACAGATGCCTGGGAGCAGGTGCTGGACGCCGTGGACAGCCTCACCATTCAGGTGGATCAGCGCAGTGCCGTCGATGTGAAAGCGATGGACCAGAATGAAAGCCAGCGCAATGAGGGGGGCATCAAATCCTTTTCCACCACTGCGACAGCCGACGGGGGAGCAGGTCTGACCATTTACGGGGACTTCCCCTACGATCCGTCGGTGGAAGAGGGGGCTATGGTGGAACACACCATTGTTGTCTCTGCCAGCTACAAGGCCAGCGGAGCTGCCGAAGAGGCTCTGTATGAGACCTTCCAGGTCTCTGCCTCCAACACCAAACCGGTTTTGAGGGAAGACGCAGAGAGGACGGAAAACTATCTGCAGGGCTATATCCAGGACAACCGAATGTTCCGGGTCACCGAGCTCATAGACCCCCACGGCAGCCGCATTGCCGTGGACGTGGGATACGGCACATTCTGTTCCCTCCCCATCTATGAAAATGGCACGTACACCATCACTTTCGACGACATTTTTGGAAATGAGTATCAGCAGGAGGTGGAGATCACCGCCCTGCCCGAGGATCCCAAAATCAGCTTTTCCACCCTGGACTACACCCAGGATCCGGTGACCATGACGGTGTCCAGTGAACACAATCAGGTGGAAATTATCAATCCGGATCCGTCCTGGCAGGTTGCCACGGACGAAAACGGGACGGTACAGGTGACCGTGTCGGAGAATTCCTATATCGAGGTGTGGATAAGCTCCAAGGAGACAACCTATGTGCGCGGGTTCCAGGTCAGCAACATTTACAAAGAGGAGATCGAACCTATGGTCCGGTGGGACAGCTACACCAGTGTGGACCTGGAGAATCAAGTGATTTACGGGGATGTGACTGCCTACCTGGTGGATCAAAACGGCAGCACCCTCGTGGACCCCCAGACAGGCACCTGTCCCAAGTATGTCTTTACCGCCGGCGGGGAGACCAGCTATACCTTCCGCGGTTACGTCAACCAGTACGGGGTTCAGGGGCCGGACTATACGGTGACCCTGGACTATGAGATCAAACCCTACCCGACCCAGGAGGCGGACACCGTGGCGCCCGATGTGGGCATCACCGGATACCGGGTATACAAGGATACACCGGCTGAGGCGGGGGTTGCCTTCTGGTACCTCCATGAAGAGCGGCCCCAGGATGGCGCCACCCTGCCGGATTATCGGGAAAAATACGGCGCGGAAAACGTGTACACCGACATGGATGCCTTCGTCAGAAGCATGGGCTGGGCGGAGAGTTATCGCTGGAACGTGGACATTGTGGATGAGAGCGCTGTGCGGCTGTTTATCAAGTCGGACCTGTACGGGGAGGCGCCCACCTACGAGACCGGAACCAGTGATGAGATCCCGGGGGTGAAGCTCCAGGGCCGCAGCCTGGAGATCACCGGCAATGCGCAGTTTGTGCTCTACGCCGTGGATGAGGCGGATCATGTGACAGCGGTATCGGTGAATATTACGGCCATCGGGGATCAGGTGGATCCTGAGTACGCCCAAGTGGCGGTGGATGACGGTGCCAGTGTGCGCATCTATCTGATGCCCCCCAACATGGAAGGGGTCACCGAGCTGAAAATCACCAATGACGCCGACAACGACGGGGTGCCGGATGCCGTGTTGGATCAGGATCTCAACTCCTCTTTCTATGGATATTCCTACCTGACGGTGTGGGAGAACGGCCCGGTGAATGTGTTCTACTCCTATGAGTACCGGGGTGAGTTGGTGACAGGCCAGATGGAGATGGAAGTCACCGGCGTGGACACCACACCGCCCCAGGTGGTGGATCAGGTCAAATGGTCGGCAAACCATGCTCTGTCCGCCACCAACCAGGAGGTCAGCGCCCAGATCCAGTTCAGCAGAGGGCTGCAGGATGTCTATCCCATTGACAGTCAGGGACAGCAGATCCCAGTGCCCCAAGGGGTGACCATCTCCTTCCTGGAAAACCAGGTGACGGTCACGTACGACAACAACGCACCGGCCTTGACCCTGCGTGCGGTGGCCGCCGGGCGGGATGATCTGCTGGGCGCTGTAAACCTGGATGAGGTGGACAACATGGATACCACACTGCCCAACATCACCTATCAGGTGGACTATGGCGACAACCACCGCCAGGCGCAGATCAGCTTCACAGCGGATGAGCCTGTGGTGTTGATTCAAAGCGGAACACGTGGGGAGTCCATATCCGTAGACGTGAGTACAAATGGTGTCAAAGAGTATACCTTTACAGACCTTGCGGGGAACGCAGTGACGGTCTCTGTGGCCATTGACGGGCTGGTGGAGGAGGAACTGACCTTGCAGGTGTCCACCACCGCCAGTGACAGCGGCATCATAGCCCCTGCCACCTATCAGGCACAGGTGGGAGACCAGCTGTACGTGAAGGTCAATCGCGCCGCCACCATGACGGTGAGCGGCGGAAGCCCGGTGCCCATTTCCGCCAACGTGTGGACGCAGGTGCAGATTGCAGAGGATCTGGCCGGGCTCTATCCCTCCATCCGTGTGGTGGATGATTACGGAAACGCGGCCGTGGCACAGCTGCTGAAGGTGCCTGTGCCGGATCGGACGGCGCCGGTAGTCCTGCTTCACCGGAAGAACCTGACCGTGGCTGCGGGCACCAGCAGAGAGGGAATTGACGCATTGCTGCGGGACAACATTACCGCCTTTGATCTGGGCACCCCGGAGGGGATGGAATTTGAGTTTGTGTACGACCCGGCGGTCAGCGGCACCCAGACGGTGATCTACACCGTGCGGGACGGCGCGGGAAACGAGCGGGTGCTGGAGGGCAAGCTCACCGTGCGCGCCGGAGGAGAACCCACCATCACGGTGGACGGTCAGATTGCGGTATGGGATGACATTTTGGTGGTGGATGCGGGTACAAAACAGCTGCAAGTCACCTTGAACGGCAACCGCTACAAGCTGGACTGGAAAGCTGGCAACAAGACGGTGGGCCAGATGAAAACCGGCAGCACCAGCCTCACCGGCGGTTATGTCTCCGACCAGGAGAGGACCGTGGAGGTGGAGATGACCACACCCGGCTACTACACCTTTGTGTTGACCACCCAGCTGCATGAGACCTACCGGTTTGTGGTGTACGTGAAATGAGGGGGCGAGGAGGAACTATGAAAACATTGTGGAAACGAGCACTGTCCGGGGCGCTTGCGGTGGCGGTCATGGCCACCGCCGCGCCCGGCGTGCTGGCATATGCCGCCGAGGCTCAAACGAGAGAGAATGCAGACAATCTGGAATTGAGTGACGGGTACCTCTCTGTCTCCATGTCCACGGAAAACGGCGGTTTTTTGGTCAACACAGAGGAGGGCGACAAGCTCAATAAGTCCGACAACAACAAGAATTTGCTCTACCCCGCGGCCGACTATGATACCTCCTACACCTCAGTGCGGGTCACCAGAACGGACGGGTCCACCGAGGACTATGTGTTTGGCCGGGATTACGGCTTCTTTGGCCTGGACAGCAGTGACGTGGAGGTCAGCAAGGAGGGCAACACGCTGAAGGCCCAGTGGAGCGTGAAGGACCTGACCATGGTGCAGACGCTCTCCCTCCTCGACCAGAACTCTGCCCAGCATGGCATGGTGTCCATCAGCTACCAGGTCTCCACAGACCGGGATGACGTGGAGAATGTGAAACTCCGATTGATGCTGGACACCGCCCTGGGCTACCAGGACTGGGCCACCTATGAGCTGCCTGGAGTGAATGGCATTTACCAGCACATCACCTCAGAACAGGTGCTGGACAACCGGGACGGCCAGGCCTACTCGGGCGCCATGTTTGCGGTGGACGACGCCAACGCGCCCAGCATGACCGCCTATACGGTCAATGCCTCGTTGGACGGTCAAACCGTGGAGCCCTACCAGCTGGCCTTTGGCCACTGGAACAACCTGGCTGAGACTTCCTTTGACTTTACACCGGATCTGGGGCTGGACTTTACCAACCCCTACAATGAGACCTATCTGACCGCAGACAGTGCCTACGCCCTGTACTACGACTTGGGCCAGATCACGCCCGATGACTCGGCGGTGATGAGCACCTACTACGGGGTCTATTCCAACGTGACGGTGGGGGAGGAGGAGCGGGCCGCCATCAACTTCCCGGAGCTGCCCGCCTCCATGACCTTCAACGAGGAACAGGACGCCTATCTCTCCCAGGTGGAAGGCGGCGCTGAGGGGGATGTGCATTTGCAGGTGTCTGTGAGCAACATCTCCGATGACGCAGTCAGCCAGATGGCTGTGGTGACCCGGGTGCGCAATGGGGTACAGCCCTACGAGGATTACTATGAGGGGCTGCTCTATGAAGGCGGCGCACGGGAGGACTTTTATCAGGTGGTCCGGGATTTTCAGCCGGGAGAAGAGGCACAGGTGGAATTTTACTACAATGTGTCCCCCCTCCCGGTGAGCGAGTACCGGAAATTTGAGATCCTCTGTTATGACATCAGCGATACCGGTGAGCTTCTGGAGCAGAACCTGCTGGCCAGTCGGGAGTTCTATGTGCTGTGCCCCGGGGTTCTGGGGGAGATCCTCACCTTTCACAGTCTCAATCCTCAGATCATCTATACCGACGGCACCCGGCATCTGTTTCTCTCCGGCCAGAACTTCCAGCTGCTGCAAAACACATCTGCCTACACGGTGTACTTAAAATCTCTGTCCGGCGGCACCGACCTGGTGCTGGACAGCAGTAAGGTATTCCTGGATATGGACAAAAACAGCCTGGACCTGGTGGTGGATCAGCACCTGGATCCCGGCGGCTACCAGGTGGTATTCAACTGGGCAGAGGCAGGGAAGGAACCCACCACCTCGTCGGCCCTGCAGTTCTCCGTCACAGAGGAGCCGGAGTACATCTCAGACGTGTACGGTGTCGTCACCATTGAAAAGGATGGTGAGGACGGCTATGCCCTCAGGCTGTATGACGATGAAACAAGCTACGACCGCAGCCTGACGGACATGGAAAAGCAAAACCAGGTTTTGCTGGAGTTCCGGGGTGATTTTACCGCCCAGTACGATGAGGACGGAAATCTGGTGAGTGCCAGTGCGGTGTCTGTGGAGGCCGCAGATGGGACCGTGAGCAGCACCATCAACATCAGCAACTGTCTGGATGTGGAGGCGGGCAGCCTCACCATCCGGGTGGAGAATCCAGGCACCGAGGAGCAGGTCATCAACACCGACATCGACGGCAAGGTGTATACCACCAACAGCCGCACCAAGGTGTGGAACGGCGTGTGTGCCATCACCAGCCTGGAAAATGGCGAAGAGTACCCCTTGCTGCAATACGACTACATGGGCAACCCCACCTCGGATGTGGAGAACAGCGTGGCCAACACCAACGCCATTACGCTGGTGTGGCCGGGCGCAGCCAGTACAGCACAGACCCTGGCGGGCATTCTGTTTGAGTTCCGTTACTGCCAGTTTGGCCTCATGGCGCTGGAGACTGGGACCGTGACCGACCAGACGCCCAAGAAGCGGGTGGTGGCATTCGGAGCTGAGATGTCCCCCGACTTCCTGCTGCCCAGCAACTTTGACTGGGGCAACCGGCAGACTTCCACGCTGGAGGCGGTGCAGCTGAATCTGGCCAAGAGCAACTATACGGCAGACCAGCTGCGGGATGTGCAGGCCCGGTATGCCGCCGACCAGCAGGCCTGGGAGGAGGCGGAGACCGGAAGCCTGTCCCTGTACGTCCACGACATTCTCTTTGGCGGCGGGTTTGTGGGCTTCAACGCCTCGGTGGAGGTGGCGCTGCCCTCCTATGCCGATGGACTGCCCGGGGTCGAGGGCACCTTGAACCTACGGGTCATGCCCGACCGGGACCTGTGGGAGGTGGGCGTGTACGGCTCTGCGGACTTTGCCATCCTCAATATGGAGGCAGAGCTGGTCATCACGGCGTACAACAACATTCCGCTGCCCAATAAGATCTATTTCTATGTGGGCGGGTTTACCCCCGGCATCAACGTGGACGGCATGGGGATTTTCTGGATCCAGGGTGCCGGCGGCGGCGTGGAGGGCCTGGCCGACACGGTGTTTCTCTCCTCCCGTGTGCCGCCGCTGAAGCTCATTTTCTCCGGACAGTTTGCCCTGTTTGCGGTGTTGCAGGCCCGGGCGGATTTGACCATGGGGATGAGAGAGTTCTCGCTGGGGATGCGGGATCTGAACATTGCCGGGATCACCTTGCTGGAAAGCGCCTCTCTGACCACCCAGTGGTACCCGGAATTGAGGCTCAATGCCGGCATTGAGCTGAACATCCTGGACATCATCGAAGGAAGTGGTTCCATCGTCCTGGAGGAGGACAAACGGGAAAACCGCCTTTTCTGGGAGGGCTTTGCCACAGCGGGAGTGACCACCCCGAAAATCCCCCTCATCGGCGAGATCCATATTGGTGATGTGGATTTGGGCCTGAATGCCTCCAAGATCTGGGGCGCGCTCCATGTGCTGATGCTGGATATGGGTGTGACCTACTACTGGGGCGGCGACGTGGACTTTGCCTTTGGAAAGTACAACACCCCCGAGGCCACGGTGCCTGCGGCCCTGTCCGGGATCCCGGTCTACACGGATGCCGGAACCGGCCGGGTGCTGTATATGAGCGTGGGCACCAATGCCCGGTTGGAGGCGGCCACCGACCGGCGGACCTTTGATCTGGCCGGTACAGCCACCCGCACCAACGGGGAGAGTTCCATTGACCGCAGCGCCGACGGCATGACCCATGTCATCCAGCTGGGCAGCTATTCCGGCGCCTCTGGAAAGGCACTGACCCTGTCCTTCCAGGCGGACAGCTTGGAGCAGGCACAGCGCATTGCCATGGGGGACAGCCGCTATGGCACCCCGGGCATCACCCTCGCTGACCCGGACGACCCGGGCCAGACTTACAGCCTGCGGTGGCTGGACACCACCCAGGATGCAGAGGAGCAGAGTGACGCCAATGCGCTGCTGTCCTATGACCAGGAGAGCGGTGAGGCCAACGTGACCATCTCCTTCACCCAGGCTGAGGACTACCACGCCTGGCGGTTGACCCTGGGAGCTTCGGCCCAGTCCGCCCTGTACGACATCGCCTACCTGCCCGGCTTGGATTCTGCCAGCGTTCAGTGGAACGACCAGACCCAGGAGCTGACCGTGACCTGGCAGGGCAGCGAGCTCAACGACGTGGAAAATGTGGCCGTGTACGCAGTGAGCCAGACGGAGGAGGGAGAGTCCACTACCACCCTGCTGTATGAGACGGATGATACCGGCATCATCTCCGGCGGGGTGGCTGGGGCCACCCAGGGCAGTGCCACCTTTGCCGTGCCCACGGATCTGCCCAGCGGCAGTTACACCATCCAGGTGGTGGGCTCCAGTGAGACCCGCTCGGTCAACGACGTGGTGAAGGTGGAGGAACCGCTGGCCTATACCAACCCCAACCAGCCCCAGGCGCCTGTCATTGACAGCGTGAAGCTGGGCGGCGATTACAGCATCGATGTGGCCGTGGAGAAGCAGGGCGCATATGACGGCTATGTGGCCACCATCTATGAGCAGACGGACACCGGATTGGTGGCCACCGATCTGGCCCAGCAGTGGGTGGAGACCTCTGGGGAGGCCCCAGAGGAGACCCTCACCCTGGGCGGGCGGTATACCACCTCCGCCTATGTGGACGGAGATGGAAATGCTGTGCTTCCCTCTGAGGCAGAGGGCCGTGACGATGTGACCAGCGTGGAGCAGACGGTGGGTGTGGAGGCCGGAAAGGTCTACAAGATCGGTCTGGCTGGATATACCACCGGCCCAAACGGTGAGATCTTCCTGTCACAGGAGACGTTGAGCAGTGCCATCACCATGCAGGCCCCCCAAAAGGCCACGGTGACGGTGCAGGCGGAGGGCAGTTTCAGCGTTGACGGTACCGATACCATCAACGGGGTGAATGCCACCATCCAGATCACCTCGGATATGCCGGTGTCCGGCACCTGGACCTTGGACGGCGACGTGGCTTCCGGCCAATGGCAGGCGGGCACAGACCAGAATTTCCTGGATCAGGCTATAGATTTCTTTGCCAATTTGTTTGGCGGGGAGCGGGAGCAGATCGGCACGATCTATCTGTCCGGACGGGCGGAGACGGATGTGCTGCCGGACGACGGCGGCCTGACGGAGGGCACCCACATTCTGTCCCTGGTGGGCGAGAATGAGCAGGGGGATGCCGTATCGGTCAAGTATATGTTCCGGGTGGACACCACCGCCCCCAGACTGCAGCTGATCTCCCCGGCGGACGGAGACTACTTCTCCGACACTGTGACGGTGGAGGGGCTGTCCGAGCCGGGCGCCGTGGTCACCGTTCTGGTGGACGGTCAGGCGGCTCAGACCGTCACCATTCCGGAGGATGGTACTCTCAGCGTGGAAATTCCCGTAGACAACACCGTGCTGGAGCATGAACTTACCATTTATGCGGAGGATGCGGTGGGCAACGTGGGACGCAAGATGTCCATTCCGCTGCTCAACGACATAGCGGCGGCGCCGGATGTGGCGCTGGGCATTCTCTTCAACGGACAGGATTACACCCAGCAGAACATCCCGGCCGGCACCAACGGTGTGGTACAGCTGTGCCTGGTGTCCGGGTCTCGCCGGGTGCCTGTGCCTGCGGACTCTGTGATGGGCCGCCAGGCCGAATGGCAGACCACCGTTGTGAAGGGTACCGCCAGCCTGGACAATGGCCTGTCCCTGTTGACCAGCCTGGATGTCAATGGGATGCTGACGGTTTCCCTGGATCAGATGCAGGCGGCGGCGGTGTTGGGCGGCAACGCCAATGACATCGACTACCAGACCTGCAACGTCACCGTGACCGCCAATGAGGGCGGCACCGTGTCTCCCGCTGGCACCACCGCTGTCACCGAGGGCGAGTCCTTCACCCTCACCATCACCCCCGACGCCTACTATCATGTGGAGTCCGTGGTGGTCAACG
>NZ_NFKO01000031.1:0-22919 GCF_002160435.1 Pseudoflavonifractor sp. An176
AATCTTGATCTTTTCTTCTACACCTAACTTTTGCTTCCTTGGCATGACAATGCTCCCTCCATGATTGACAGTGTTTTATTTCACTGTCTCTCATAGAGGGAGCATATCATCAATTCACGGGCCGGGCCTTTCTGCTTTTTGCGATGTTTTCTTATCTTTGATAACAGTGTACTAAAATGGTTCTGTGAAGGGAGGTAAGTTACAACTCTGCCGATATGCACGAACTGCACCCATCCGGGCAAAGCTGCTGAATCAGTTCCTCCGACCGGCTTATTCCATGATTTCCTCACCGTGCTCCAGTATGAACCGGTCAAAATCACTGGTATAGAGTTGATCCTGCACAATGCGGTATTTTTCAAACTCTGTTTCTGCGTGAATTTTCGCCATTTCCGCCGAGATTTTCCCTGCATCCTGCAACACGTCCCGATCCCACATAGTCAAGAACCCGTTCAAACGCTGTTCCCAGTCCGCCATGGTCATGGGGATTTTCCGTTCTGCCTGCATTTCTGCCAAATCCAAATAAGCGGATACCAGTCGTGACAGCTGGTGCAGCTCTTGCTCCGTCAGGTAGTTTTTTGCCACTACCACATCGGATTTATGAATTTTTCCATCTGGGTATCCGTCCCAGTTTGTCAGCCCCATATGCTCTTTCTCGGCGTCCGCACGGTTGTAGACCACCTCTGCCGCTGTCTGCCCATGGACACTGTAATGCAGCTTGTTTTGTACCGCTGCAAAAAACCTGCGGGTGGCCTTGGCGCTTGGGTCATAATCCAGTGCGGTGGCATAAATGTCGGTGATCTTTTGATAAAACTTCCGCTCAGAAAGACGGATTTCCCGGATTTTCTCCAGCTGTTTCTCAAAGTATTTCTCTGTCAGAACCGTTCCACCGTTTTTCAGGCGTTCCTCATCCATCACCCAGCCCTGGATGGTATAATCCTTGACGATTCCGTTTGCCCATTTGCGGAATTGTACGGCTCTTTCATTGTTGACCTTGAAGCCCACCGCAATGATCATCTGCAAATTATAGTGGGTCAGCTCACGGGAAACCTGCCTGGTTCCCTCGGTTTGAACTGTTCGGAATTTCCGAATGGTTGCCTGTTGGGACAACTCGCCATCTTCGTAGATTTTTTTGATGTGTTCGTTGACAGTGGGGATGGTCACATCATATAGCGTCGCCATCATCTTTTGTGTCAGCCAGATGTTTTCGTCCTCGTACCGCATTTCAAAGCTCTGCTGTGTATCACCGGTGGCGGCTACAAAGGTCAGGTACTCTGCAGCGGAAGAACGAATCAACTTATTGTCTTTGCCCTGCATGGAGTTACACCTCGATTCTTGCAATAATCTTGTCAATTTCTATCATCGTATTCAACGGCCGAGAACCCGATCTAAGGTTATGTTGGAAACGACCACTAGCATCTTCACCAGTTTTTCATTTTGCTTGGCTACCGTGGCCCCCAGCTTGTTGCTGTTCACATCGAAGTCATCGAACAGTCCGGCAAAATCGCCTTCCGACTGGCTGTCCTTGGCGGACCACTCAATGTGCCGAAAGACGGTTTCCGATTTCCTAGAAATTATTATATTATGCCAGTTGATGATACACAAGGGTCATTTTTGCAGCTGCAACAATCCCATAAATGGGGCTGCTTTAGTGGTTGGCTGGCCTGTGGCAAGGGGGGCAGTTCAGAGCGGAACTACTGAAAACACAGAGCAGCCCGGCCCGAATGAACGACGGGCTGGGATCCTTAATGGAATGACACTCTTGTCTTTGATGACAGTGTATCGAAATTGTTTTGAGGGGCGATATATGCACGACAGGGAATTCAGCCGGTAGATTTACAATGTTTTTTGCTACAATACGTCGAAATACGTCGATGCCTTGTGTTTTCTGAACATATACACTATAATAATTTTACAGTTTATCCCTGAGTCTGAGGCAGCTGAATTGGAGACTTTGTAGTTGATTTTTACAGTACAGAAATAGCCAGACGTATAGCATCGAATGTGGATTTATAGAGAGATGTAAGGAGAATTCATATGGGGGCAAATAAAATAACGTGGGAACAGTTTGCAGTTTGTAGCAATGAAGCACAGAGCATCAATCATCGATTTGAGGATTTATCTAGGCAGCTATTTGTTTACGAGTTTTTAAATGGCAAAAAAGAACATCGTTATCTCCATAGCAACCCTAATAACCCTGGGATAGAATCCGAACCAGTATACGATGAGATAAATAACAAATGGATTGGCTATCAAGCGAAATTTTTCGAGCACAAAGTAAGCTATGAGCAACTCCAGCATTCTGCTACTAAAACGGTAGAGTATTATAAGGGAAGGGTGGATCTTGTATACATATTCTGCAATAAACCTATTACTTCAACAAGCAAGAGCTTTATCCGAATTGAGTCAATATTTCATGATGCAAATATAAACGTCAAATTAATTACAGATTCAGCAATACTCGATCTCGTAAGGAAGTACCCTAATTTAGCACGTTACTATTTTGAACAGCATTCCTTTGATCAAATGTGGTTTAATATGCATACACAGGATGTTGTTGCGAAACTAGGAGATAGATATAACGCTTGCTTTAATGTTGATACTCAACCATCCCTAGCCGTTTCTTTGTTTGTTCATGATAGTGATGCAGTTGGATATCTGAATAAGAAAAAAGAGACGTTATTAAACGCTGTGGAGAGTTTAGATTGGCGTTATGATGGTTTTGCTGAATTTAAAAAAGAATTGAAATCAGCAGTATTAAAAATCCCAGATATTACAGGTGAAGATATAACGGCGTGCCTGCAGTGGGATGATATGATACAAAAAGCTATTGGTCAAAACCTGCGCAAATTTGAATCATCGATTGAAAAGCTGAATAATGAACTTGAGGTATTGGCTTTAGATAGCAAGGAAACAGAGGCTCATAGACGGAGAAAACAAACACACGAGATATTAGAGAAGATTAAATTATTTGAGAAACTACGCTCTATTGCAAACGGTTTGAAATTGACAAAGCGAGAGGAAACGCTTATTCAATCCAATATCTTGGTTTTAGAGGGAAAGGCTGGAGTAGGAAAATCTCACCTTCTTGCTAATGAGACACAAAAATTTCTATCATGTGACCAATGGGCCTTGTTACTTCTCGGAGGAGATTATTTTGGTACAACTCCAATTCCAGAACAAATATGTTCAGAACTTGGGGTTAAGTGCTCATTCAACGAAATGCTAGAAATATTAAACACCGAAGGTGAAAAGTCTAACTATATAGTTCCCGTCTTCATAGATGCATTAAACGAAACATGGCATCTTGATTTGTGGAAATGTTATTTACCAAAATTATTTAACCACATACGAGATTTGAGGCATCTTCGCTTGGTAATTTCGTTTAGAACTGAGTATCGAGAGGCATTGATTGAGGCAACGGGATTAGCAGCGCCTGGTGTAATCCAAATTGAACACAGTGGCTTTGCAGAGGAATCATTTGAAGCAACCAAGCGTTTTTTAGATTATTATAATATTCCTTTTACACCTGTACATATGTTCAATCAGGCAATAACAAATCCATTGTTTTTAACACTATATTGCAAAACTTACCAAGGCGATGACATCGATTTACCGTTGCTGTATGACAGGCTTCTGAGCGTTGCAAATAAAAATATACACAAAGCTATGCGAAATGCACTGCATAACCTTGGGTATGATTCTTCTATGGATATAACTACTCCAGTTATCATGAGTTTAGCTGAATTTATAAATTCCACTGGGAAACGGCAGTTTTCCAAGAATGAGTTGTGTACCCTTAATGTTTGGCATGAAAATGGAATTACAGCCCCAGCGTTTGTACAATACATAGTTAGAGAAAATATACTCCATAGTCACAAAAATATAGAGGGTGAAGTGTTTTCATTCGCTTACGACCAGATGAATGACTATTATTGCGCAAAGCAAATTATAAGCCAATTTCATTCTAAAAAAGAACTATATCAATATATTATAAGTGATATTTTGGGTGTCCAGGGTGGAGAATTAACTGCATATCAAAATGTTGTTTTATTTACATATGTGTGCGCTTTATATTCAAACACATATAGTGAAGAGTGTATTGAGATTATTGATTATATTGAAAATACATTAGATAGAAATGGCGTATTTAATGCTTATGTTGCATCATTTGAGTGGAGAAGCCCCAATAATATCACTCTTTCTTGGTTCATGAATTTATGTAAAAAATATAGTCCGGATCCGGAAAATGTATGGAATGTGTTTATTGTGAACAGCTTAAAGAAAGGGAGTTGCTTTAACGCAGATGGCTTGCATACTGTTTTAAACAACTATTCCTTGAATCAAAGGGACAGCATGTGGACTATATATATCAATGGTATGAACTGTCGCTCCGAGCACAGACTAGTGCAAGTAATCCAAATGTACAGTGAAGGGAAAGGATTAGCGTTTACAGATTCCGGGCAGGTTGAATTGCTGCTTACTTTGTTTGGCTGGATATTAACATCGTCCAACAGATGGTTGCGAGATACTACCTCAAAGGCAATGGTAGAAATTTTAAAACATAATTTTAGTATGGCTGAAGGGCTGTTGCGCAAGTTTCAATCCGTAAATGATCCGTATGTAGTTCAACGTATGTTTGGTGTTGTGTGGGGGGCTTGCGTCAAGAATAAGCACATCGACAAAGCAACATTTCAGTCACTTGCAAATTATGTATATGAAGAAATATTTTCTGCGAAAACAGTGTACCCGGATATTCTCTTGCGTGACTATGCACGGCTAATCGTCGAACGATACATATATGAAAATCCTGGCGATAACAACTTCGAAATTTCTGTTCTGATGCCTCCATATGCTTCTGATCCGATTCCACAAATAGAGGATCAGGGGTATTTGGATAAGGATTGTGGGAAAGGCCTGTGGAATTTGATCCATTCCATGCGGTTTCAAGAGTCGGGATGGTACGGAGATTTTGGAAGATATGTCTATGAAGCTGCATTAAATGATTTTGATGTAGATCACAGTTTGGTATTTAATTACTCTGTGTATTATATTATCAATCATTTGGGGTATAAGAATGAATTATTCGGAGAATATGATGCCTTTCTGCAAAGCTTTAATTATGATCGTCATAATACCGGCAAAGTAGAAAGAATCGGAAAAAAGTACCAATGGATTGCGATGTACCATATTCTAGCGAGGGTTGCGGATCATTGCACAAAAAAACATCAAATTTTTTCCGACATTGAACAACAGGACTATTGCGGACCTTGGGATCCATATGTACGTGATTTTGATCCATCATTGAGCCAGCATTTCATGTATACTGGTGATCTTCCGGTATTTCTAAAACAAGCAAATTCAGAACAGAATATTACAAGCGAAACCGAAGTGCCTCTATTATCCGCAAAAGATGAACTTGCTTGGTTAAGAAAGTACCCCACTTTTTTTGAGGCTCAAAGGCAACAAATGATACTCAAGGACTCTAATGAAACGGTCTGGGTTGTGTTATCAAGATATGCCAACACAAGACAGTCAACTCAGGATAAGCTTCAAATCTGGAATTGGCTGTATGGATACTTCGTTACAAACGACCAATACACAGCTTTAATGAAGTACGCCGATAAGGAATTCGATTTGCTTACAGGAGATATATCAAATGTCCCAGAAACGTACAGGATATTTTGTAGAGAATATCCATGGGCACAATCCTGCACGGACTTACGGCACTATACTTCCACTCCTTTGAAAATAAAAACAGGTGAAAAGCAAACTATTTTTCAAATGCAACCAAAACTTGAGTATAGGTATACTGATGATTCTTCAGAAGAGAACGACCCAAAGATTCAAGAAGCTAATAGTGGGGAACAACAGGGTTCAGTTACATGCAACTTGGAAATATCCATAACGGAAGAAACTGTACTAACAGAAGTTGATATAGAAGATGATTTGGGTTATATGATCAGCGCTTCTGTAAATATTGTGTGGGAAGAGGAATTTGATGCGTCAAAAAATGAGACACTTTCTTGGTACGCTCCTTGTGCGGAAATAATTGATGACTTAAAACTGCGGTACGGAGAGTGTGACGGAGCGTTTTATGATGAGAATGGAAGGCTAGCAGCATTTGATACATCTGTAACGGGAGAAAAAGTGGGCATTGTTGTTAGACAAGACTTGCTTGATAAGTTCCTAGAAGAACGTGGATTACGTTTGGTTTGGTTTGTAAAAGCAACTAAAGAAATTCACGGTCACGATAACCGTATTCAGAGATATACAGATTGGGGGGGACTTTGGCTATACGAAAACGACACAGCTACTGGGAAAATGTATATTGTCTCGCAGTTTGATGGTTTCGAGACAGACTAATCAACGGAGTAACTTCCTATTGTGCCTATAATTGTGCTGACTGGATGCACTACGTCAATACCTGAATCCTCGGGCGAAGTCGGGACCACTCGTTAGACGATCTCAGGGAAGCCCAAGAGCCCACGGCAGTGGTGTCTAAAGAATGGGGCATCCACTTTTCTTTGTTAACAGCGTACTAAAACCACGGAAAGACGTAAAAAGTACCGTGTCCACGCCTGGGCCGCCGCAGGAAACTGACCACACAACCAGTCACAGACAGCCGTGGAACACGTGGAAACCTCGCCAGCGGAAAGTGCTAAAAAGCAAATAGAATGGAACAAAAAGCACTAGAAATAAGCAGAAATTATTAGAAAAAAGTACCCATGACGCTTGACGTGCAGGGGGTCACAGGTTCGAGTCCTGTATCGTCCACCATAAAAACCGCTGTTTTCGCAAGAAAACAGCGGTTTTTTTCTTTTGCTGTCATATTGTCTTTCACCATAGTTCAGACACCGTGAGACCAAGTGCCGCCCTCCAGAAGTGTTCCTTCGGAGGGCGGCTTTTGGCCTTTTAGACGGCTTCTGAACTATAGCCTCCGCCCCAGCCTAAGTTCCCGCCACTCCCAAACGGCGCATCTTTATACCATCTTAATATACGGCTTTACATGTTAACACTCTCTTTAGACCGGATGTGGATAATGAAGGTACAAAGGAACCATAAAGACGTATTAAGACAAAGAAAGAGAGGAGACTTATGTGGCGGCGGTTGCATAAAAACAATAAGTCCCCGTTCCGGGTTATTATTTTTGGATTTATTCTGGTAATTTTGGCGGGAAGCCTCCTTCTTATGCTTCCCATTTCCTCGCAACAGGGGGTGGTGACCCCGTTTTTGGACGCTCTGTTTACCTCCACATCTGCGGTGTGTGTCACGGGATTGGTCATCCATGATACTGCCACCTATTGGTCCCAGTTCGGGCAGGTGATCATTATCCTGCTAATTCAAATTGGAGGGCTGGGTGTGGTCACCGTGGCGGGGGCCTTTGCCATTCTCTCGGGACGAAAAATCGGTCTGATGCAGCGGAGCACCATGCAGGAGGCCATTGCAGCTCCCAATGTGGGCGGTATTGTCCGCCTGACCGGATTTATCCTGCGGACGGCGTTTGCGGTGGAACTTTTGGGAGCCGCCCTGTTGTATTTGGTGTTCAGCCGGGAGTTTGGCCTGCTCCAAGGGGCGTGGTACGCCCTGTTTCACTCCATCTCGGCATTTTGTAATGCCGGCTTTGACCTGATGGGGGTAAAGGCTCCGTTTTCCTCCTTGGTGGACTATGCAGGCCAGCCAGTGGTGTCCTTGGTGATTGCCCTGCTGATTGTGGTGGGCGGCATCGGCTTTTTGACGTGGGAGGACATCCGCACCAACCGCTGGCATGTTCATAAGTATCGGATGCAGAGCAAAGTGATCTTGACGGTGACCGGAATGCTGATTTTGCTCCCCACCGTTTACTTTTTCTTTTTTGAATTTGCCGGAAAGCCGCTGGGCGAGCGGGTGCTCTTGTCGGTGTTCCAGGCCATCACCCCCAGAACCGCCGGATTCAACACCGCCGATCTGACCGCCATGAGCGAGACGGGTCAGTCCATGATTACCATGCTCATGCTGATTGGAGGTTCCCCCGGGTCCACCGCAGGCGGCATGAAGACCACGACCCTGGCGGTATTGTTGGCCGGTGCCATTGCTGTGTTTCGGCGCAGGGAGAATCCCCACTTTTTCAACCGGCGTGTGTCCCAGGAAACCGTGGTGCAGGCGTCCACGATTTTGATGATGTACCTGACCTTATTTTTGACGGGAGGGCTCATCATCAGCAGAATGGAGGGCTTGCCCATCCTCACCTGTCTGTTTGAGACAGCGTCCGCCATTGGAACGGTGGGGCTCTCCTTGGGCATTACGCCGCAACTGACCTGGGTGTCCCATCTGATTCTCATTGCGCTGATGTTTTTTGGACGGGTGGGCGGACTGACCCTGATTTTCGCCGCCCTGTCCCGGACCCAGGGGAACGTGGCCCGACTGCCCCAGGAACGAATTACCATAGGATAAAGAGATGAGGGAGAACATATGAAAACCGTTTTGTTAATTGGATTAGGCCGGTTCGGACGGCACATTGCCATGAAGCTCAACGAACTGAACCAACAAGTTATGGCGGTGGACAAGGACGAAGAAAGGGTCAATGCGATTTTGCCCTTTGTGACCAACGCCCAGATTGGAGACAGCACCAGCGAAGACTTTTTGATTTCCCTTGGGGTGCGAAACTATGACTTGTGCATTGTAGCCATCGGAGACAACTTCCAGAGCTCTCTGGAAACGGCGTCTCTGCTCAAGGAGTTGGGGGCGAAAAAAGTGGTGGCCCGAGCAGGCCGGGACATTCAGGCCAAGTTCTTGCTGCGCAATGGCGCCGATGAGGTGGTGTATCCGGAGAAGCAGATGGCAAATTGGACCGCCATTCGGTATACCTCTGATCACATTGCCGATTACATCGCCCTGGGGGATGACCATGCCATTTTCGAAGTGGAAGTGCCCAATAGCTGGGTGGGGAAAACCATCGGCCAATTGGATGTGAGAAAACGCTACCATGTGAATATCATGGCCATCAAACAAAATGGAAAGTTCTCCATGACCGTCATCACACCGGATATCAGCCTGCCTGTCAACAGTACCATTTTGGTTTTGGGGACTCAGCGGGATATCCAGAAGTGCTTTCACATTTAAGGGAAGAGCCCTGAGATGAGAGAAGAGGAGGGGAGAAGATGAAAGAACTGCTTTTATTGGGTGTCATCCTTCTTTTTTGTGTGGGTGTGTATTTTGCTATTGATGGATTGTACAAGTTCTTGGACAAAGTCCGTAAGGATAAGATCAACCGCATGGAGTAACTGCCCTCCACAACTTTGCCCACAACCTCAAGGGATTTGTGCTATAATACACCTGTTTGAGAGGAGGGAATGCCATGGATGCGGTTGCATCGGCGGGGCAGGCCACCGGAAGAAAACAGGGGAAACTCACGATTTTTGCCAGCTATTTCTCCGGCGCTGGGAAGAGCTATGCCATGCTGGAATCTGCCAGAGAGGCCAAACAGGCAGGGCTGGACGTGGCCATTGGCATACTCTCCGATACCCAGTGGCCTAAGACTACGGCATTGGCAGAGACATTTGAGGTATTGCCATGTAAAAAAGTGGCCAGGGATGGGCACATAGCGGATGAAATCGACTTGGATGCCTGCCTCCAACGGCACCCTCAGCTGATTGTGATTGAGGATCTGTCCCACTGGAATGCGGATGCCTGCCGCCATATGAAGCGCTATCAGGACATTGAGGAGTTGCGGAAGGCGGGAATTGACGTCTATACAACCTTGGATATTCACCACATTGAGAGCATTCAGGACACGGTCTTTTCCATCCTGGGCACTTCAGTGCCTGAGCGCATTCCGGACCGGGTATTTGACCAGGCAGACCAGGTGCAGTTCATCGACCTGGAGCCCCAGCGGCTCCGACAGCGGCTGATGGATGGACAGAAGGAGGCGCTTCTGGAAGGCTGTTCCCTGTCACAGCTCAGCGCCCTGCGAGAGGTGGGCCTGCGCCGCTGTGCGGATCGGGCGGCTCTGTACACCCATGAGAAGATGCAAACGGAGTATCGCACCCATGAGCACATTCTGGTGTGCCTGTCTTCCGCCCCCTCCAATGAGAAAATCATACGCACGGCGGCCCGGATGGCAGGGGCGTTTCGGTGTGGATTTACCGCGTTGTTTGTGGAGACCAAGGCATTTCAGTGGATGAATGCACGGGATAAGCAGCGCCTTCAGGGCAATATGCGTCTGGCACAGCAACTGGGCGCCTCCATTGAGACGGTGTATGGCGATGATGTGGCCTATCAAATTGCGGAGTTTTCCCGCCTGTCTGGCGTGACGAAAATTGTGCTGGGCCGTAGCGGGATACCCCGTCGGCTGTTGCTGAGAAAACCATCGCTGACGGAACGGCTCATTGAACTGACGCCAGAACTGGACATCCATATCATTCCGGACAATGGAGTGAATCGCCTGCTGGATACCAAACACCGGGAAGTGATGCATATGCCATCCATTTCCGTGCTGGACCTGTTGAAAAGTGCAGGAATTCTCGTTCTTGTCACACTCATTGGCCTGTTATTTTATAACTTCGGCTTTACAGAGGCCAATATCATTACGCTTTATATCCTGGGCGTCATGTTGATCTCAGTCTACACCAGAAGCTCCATTTGCAGCCTCGTTGCCTCCATTGCCAGTGTCCTGACCTTCAATTTCCTGTTCACGGTGCCCAGATTTACCCTGCAAGCCTACGACAGCGAATACCCCATCACCTTTCTCGTGATGTTTCTGGCCTCTCTGCTCACCGGCTCGCTGGCATCCAAGCTAAAGTCTCATGCCAAACGGTCGGCGCAAGTGGCGTGGCGGACCAAATTGTTGTTTGAGACCAGCCAAAATCTGCAACGAGCCCACACCCAAGAAGAAATCATTTCCGTGACCGCCAAACAGCTGTTAAAAATCTTCCAGAGGGATATTGTGGTCTATTCCATAGATGAGAAAGGGCTGCTGGAGCCGGAAATCTTTCTGGTGGACGGGGCAGCATCTTCCCAGCGCTACACCACTCCCAAGGAGCGGGAGGTGGCCCAGTGGGTGCTGTCCAACAACAAGCGGGCGGGAGCTGGGACAGAAACCCTTCCCGATGCCCGGTGTACCTATCTCTCCATCCGCACCGGGGAACGGGTGTACGGCGTGGTAGGCATTGCCGCCTCGGATAAGCCGCTGGATTCCTTTGAGTCCAGCATTCTCCTCTCCGTGTTGGGAGAATGTGCCTTGGCCTTGGAAAACCAAAAGAACGTGGAGGAGAAAGAAGCCGCTGCCGTGCTGGCCAAGAACGAGCAGCTGCGAGCCAATTTGCTCCGCTCCATTTCTCACGATTTGCGTACTCCGCTGACCTCCATTTCCGGCAATGCCAGCAACCTGCTCTCCAATGGACCGCTGTTTGATGCAAAGACCAAGGAGCAGATGTATGCCGATATCTATGACGATGCCATGTGGCTGATCAATCTGGTGGAAAATCTGCTCTCGGTCAGCCGACTGGAGCAGGGGCGGATGAACTTGCACCTGACCACTGAGCTCATCGACGAGGTGGTAGCCGAGGCGCTTCGGCACATCAATCGGAAGCGTGCGGAATACCACTTTCATGTGCAGAGCAGTGACGATTATCTCCTGGCACAGATGGATGCAAAGCTGATTGTCCAGGTCCTCATCAATATCCTTGACAATGCCATGAAGTACACCCCGCCCGGGTCGGACATTGAAATTGGATGGAAGCAAGAGGGGAAGTTTATTTACATCTCGGTGGCAGACAATGGACCGGGCATTCCAGACCAGGCAAAGCCCCATATTTTTGACATGTTTTACAGTGCATCCAATCAGATTGCCGACAGCCGCCGCAGTATGGGATTGGGTCTGGCGCTGTGCAAATCCATCGTGAATGCACATGGAGGAGAAATCATGGTGAGCGATCATAAGCCCCATGGCTCCATCTTTACATTTTCGGTACCAGCCGGGGAGGTAGAACTACATGAATAAACCATTGATTCTGGTGGTGGAGGACGATACGCCGGTGCGCAACCTCATCACCACCACCTTGAGAGCCCATGACTATCGCTTTCTCACGGCATCCAACGGAGAGACAGCGATTTTGGAGGCATCCTCCCACAACCCGGAGATCATCCTGTTGGATTTGGGCCTGCCCGACATCGACGGGGTGGAGGTCATTCACAGAATTCGTACCTGGTCCAACGTGCCTATTATCGTCATCAGCGCCCGCAGTGAAGATACCGATAAGATTGATGCCTTGGATGCTGGGGCAGATGATTACCTGACCAAACCCTTTTCCGTGGAGGAACTGCTGGCCCGCCTGCGGGTGACACAGCGGCGGCTGGCTGCGTTGCAGCTGGGGAACGTGAATACCGAGGCGGTGTTCACCAACGGAAAGTTAAAAGTGGACTATGCCGCGGGCTGTGCGTTTCTGGATGGCCAGGAGCTGCATTTGACCCCCAGCGAGTACAAGCTTTTGTGTTTGCTGTGTAAAAACGTGGGCAAGGTGCTGACCCATACCTTTATCACCCAGCAGATTTGGGGGAGAAGCTGGGACAACGACGTGGCCTCCCTGCGGGTGTTTATGGCCACCCTGCGCAAAAAGTTGGAAAAAGAGCCTGGTTCGCCCCAGTATATTCAAACCCACATTGGCGTGGGCTATCGCATGATGAAAGTGGAATAATTGGTGCAGAAAGCCGCCCTCCAGAAGGACACTTCTGGAGGGCGGCTTGTTTGCTTGTCCTGAGGATTAATCGTTTCTGCGCCGGTTGCCCACAATGAGCAGCAGCCGGAACAGCTGGGCCAGGGACACGGCCAGGGCGGCCACATAGGTCATAGCCGCAGCCCACAGGGTCTTGCGGGCTCCCACCATCTCCTCCTCATTGAGCAGATGGCCTTGCTCCAGGGCGGCCAGGGCCCGGTGGCTGGCGTTGAACTCCGTGGGCAGGGTCACCAGCTGAAACACCGTAGACAGGCCGAAGCAGGCGATGCCTGCATAGGCCAGCTGTACCCCCAGGTCGCCGGACACAAACAGCAGGCCAATGAGGATAAGCGGCATGGCCAGCTTGGAGCCGATGTTGGTGATGGGGATGATGGCGGCCCGCAGCTTGATGGGCAGGTAGTGGGTGGCATACTGGATGGCGTGGCCCGCCTCGTGGGCGGCCACACCGATGGCGGCGGTGGAGGCGTTGTCGTACACCGAATCGGACAGGCGGATGACATTGGTGCGTGGGTCATAGTGATCGGTGAGATTGCCCGCCACCCGTTCGATGCGGACTTGGTGCAGCCCGTTGACGTCCAATACCATGCGGGCGGCATCTGCCCCGGTGAGGCGGCGCATGGAAAGCTGCTGGGAATACTTGCGGAAGGTCCGGTTGACCCGATTGCTGGCCCACATGGCCAATATCACAGCAGGCAGCACCAGGAGCAGATAATAGACATCGAAAAACATGACAACCACTCTTTCTGTGTTGTGATATTCCTTAGTGTACCCAAATATTATGAACAAATCCACCGTTTCTGGGCATCTTTTCAAGAGAAATCCCCGAGGCGATTACCTCGGGGATATGTCTTTATTCTTCCACCAAAAATCCTGCGTCCCGCAGCGCCTCCACCAGGCGCTGGAACGCCTGCTCGTCCCGACACTGTAAGGTGTGCAGGTGGATGCCGTCGGTGAGCTCAGATAGGGGGCGCATGTCATGGGCCTGGGCCTTCTGGATGAACTGGGACACATCGTAGCGGGAGGACAGATTCAGCTGCCCCACCAGCTGGCCGTACACCGGGTGCTCCACCACCACCGACTCCACGGTGCAGCCGTGGTCCACCATCAGGTTCAGCTCCTGCTCCATCTCGCTCTCGCTGTGGCGGCAAGCCACCGTGTAGGTGCGGCCGGGGGCGGGATGGTCCAGCACATACCCCCGGGGGGTGGCGGTGATGTTGGCCCCCGAGGCCCGCAGCAGAGCCACGTCCCCCACAATGATCTGGCGGCTGACCTGGAGGGTGTGGGCCAGAGCGGTGGCGGACAGGGGGCCGTCGGCCTGGGCGAGATATTCTAAGATGTGGGTGCGGCGCAGTTGGCTGTTCATGGGAAATCCTCCTGTCAGGAATTGGCGCGGAGAAAGTGGGGGGTGACCCGGCCCGAGGACACCGGATGGGTGAAGCCCTGTTGGTCGGTGACCTCCAGGGAGAAGTCGGGGAGAATGGCCTGGGCCATGGCCTGATAGGTCTCCTTTCCGGTCTCCACCTCCACCGGCTGATGGAGGGTGAGACAGTGGGCGCGGTACTGGTGCAGGTATTCCTCGTGGTGGCTGGGGAAGTGCTGGGCCATGGTGTGGAGCTCTTGGAGCAGGGTGAGGGCCATGTGGTTGGGCTCCACCTCGTACCCCTCCAGGGCCAGGGAGGTGGCGATACCCTCCAGCCCCAAGTCGTGGAAGGTCTGGGCGGTCTGGCTGAGATTGATGCCCACCCCGATGACCACATAGTCCGGCTCGCTGCTCTCTCCCAGCAGGGACAGCTCGGTGAGGATGCCGCACAGTTTGCGGTTATTTAAGTAGATATCGTTGAGCCACTTGATGCGGGCGGGTGCGCCGCAGGCGGTCTCCACCGCCTGGCGCACCGCCACCGCCACCCATCCCGTGAGGGAGAATAGCTCAGACAGCTGAACCTGGGGGCGCAGCAGCAGGGACAGGTACAGCCCGCCGGGGGGAGAGGCGAAGGTGCGGCCTCGGGTGCCCCGGCCGGAGGTCTGCTCCAGAGCGGCCACCACAGTGCCGTGGGGCGCTCCCTGGGCGGCCATAGCCTTGAGCTGGGTGTTGGTGGAGTCCAGGCGATCAAAGACGTGAATGCGGCCGGAAGAGATGGTGCCGGACAGCCGCCCCTCCAGATAGGGGGCGGAGAGCTGAGGGGGCGGGCCGTCCAGGCGGTAGCCCAAACGGGTGGAGGAGGAGATGGGCCAGCCCTGCTCCCGCAGTTGGGACAGTTCCTTCCAGATGGCGCCCCGGGTGACCCCCAGCGTCTGGCTCATCTCCTGGCCGGAGACATAGCCAGGGCTCTGGGCCAGCAGGGCAATGAGTTGATCTTGATTCATGGTTTGGCCTCCCGTCAGGTGAGACGGTCGTAGAGGGTGATGGAAATGGAGAGGACACCGCCGTCCCGCAGCACGGACAGCTCCACCTGGTTGCCCACCCCGGTGTCATTGAGCACCCGGGTCAGGGCGTAGAGGGTGGGGGTGTCCACCCCGTTGGCGGCGAGAATTACGTCGCCCTCCAGCAGCGCCTCGTGGGCGGGGGTGTCAGCGGTGGTGCTCACCACGTACACACCGGAGGTGTCGTCCATCTGGACCTCCTGGCACAGGATGCCCAGAGAGGGGCGGAAGCTCTGTCCGGTGTGAATCATCTGGTTGAGGAAGGGAATGGTGTCGTTGATGGGGATCACCAGGCCTAAGCCTTCAATGACGGTGTCATTTTCCACGCCGGTGATCTTGGCGGAGGTGATGCCCACCACCTGTCCATAGGCGTTGGTCAGGGCGCCGCCGGAGTTGCCGGAGTTGAGGGCGGCACTGGTCTGTAAAAGGTTCATGTCCTTGCCGTCCACCTGGATGGTGCGGGTGGGGGAGGAGATGATGCCCTCGGTCATGGTGCCGTGGAGGTAGCCCATGGGGTTGCCGATGGCGTACACCGAGTCGCCCACCGACAGCTGGTCCGAGCTGCCCAGGCGGGCAGGGACGAGGCCCTGGGCCTCGATTTTCAGTACCGCCAAGTCCAGCTCCTCGTCGTAGCCCACCAGCTTGGCGTCATAATTGGCCGTGCTGGAGAGCAGGCCCACGTTCAGGGACACGCCGCCCTGGATGATGTGGAAGTTGGTGACGATGTACCCCGACTGGGTGAGCACCACCCCGGAGCCCACGCTGGCCGAGCCGTTGCCCTGGTCGGCGGTGACGCACACCACCGAGGGGAGCACCTGGTCATAGATTTGGTTGCTGGTCAGGACCTGGGTGTCCTGGTCGTGTACGAAGATGGACACGTTGGGGTCGGGCTGAGCCCAGGGCAGGTCGGCGGGGTCCCAGTTGGCGTTGACCTCCACATGGCTGGAGGGGCGAGGGGCAAAGGAGCCCCGCTGGGCATCCGCCAGGGAGTTGGCCAGGTGGACCATGCCCAGGTATCCGCCGAACACCAGGGCCGCTGCGGCCACCAGGCACAGGGACACCACCAGCAGCGCCTTACCCAGGCGGCGGGGGCGACGGTCTGAGGTGTAGTGGTAGTGGATGGGGCGGGGTTCCCCTTGGGGCCAGCGATGGGAAAGATGGTTGGACACGGCAAACGCCTCCTGAATCAGATTCATGCCCGGGGCAGACTGAAGGTAAAGGTGGTCAGACCGTCCTGACTGGTGCAGGTGATGGTCTCTTTGTGGCTGTTGAGAATGGTTTTGACGATATACAGACCCAGTCCCACGCCGTCCCGATTTTCACTGCGGGAGTGGTCGGCCTTGTGGAAGCGGTCGAAGATGAGGTCCAGTTCCTCGGGGGGAATGGTCTTGCCCTGGTTGCTCACCGACACCGTGGCCTTGGAGCCCTTGGGGACAATGGACAGGGACAGGGTGCCCGCCTCCTGGGAGAACTTGATGGCGTTGTCCAGCAGGTTGTAGCACACCTGGGTGATGGCATCCTGGTCGCCCCACACCATCACCGGCTCTTCCGGCAGGTTGGTGGCCACCTCCAGATGCTTCTGGTTGATCTTGCCTTCCAGACTCACCAGGGTGCGCAGCATGGTCTCGCCCAGGTCAAACTGCTGCTGGGGGGCCCGCTCGTCGGACTGGAGCCGGGATAGGTCCAGCATAGACCGCACCAGCCGGGACAGCCGCCGGGTCTCCGAGGAAATGATGCTCAGATACTCCCGCTCCCGGTCGTGGGGAATGGTGCCGTCCAGAATGCCGTCGGCAAAGCCAGCAATGGTGGTCATGGGGGTTTTCAGCTCATGGGAGACGTTGGCGATGAACTCGCTGCGCCGCTGTTCGCTCTTGGACAGGGACTCGGCCATGGCGTTGAAGGCCTCGGCCAGCTCGCCAATCTCGTCCCGGCGGTTGCCCACGTCCACCCGCACATCCAGCTTGCCCAGTCCGAACTGACGGGCAGCGGCGGCGATCTCCTTCATGGGCTTGGACTGGTGCATACTGGTCACCGAGCTGAGAATGGCGGCCACCAGAATGACTGCGCAGGCCACCACCACGAAGATGGCGGACAGGTCCCGCCACATGGCGGTGATGTCCGAGGTGTTGGTGGAGAAGAACACCAGCCCTTGCAGGTATCCGCTGGAACTGGAGACGGGCAGGCCCACCATGAACCGGGCGCTGGAGTACATCCCATTTAGGGTGGTCATGCCCTCATAGACCTTGTCGTTGATGACAGCGTTGACGATGTCATTGGGCATGTTCCGGGAGGTCATGTTATACAGCACATGTTTGCCGTCGGTGGCAAAGAGAATGGTGCCGTCGTTGGTGGCCACGATGATGTGGGAGTCGGCCACCTGGGCCACCGTGGAGATGTATTGCTGAAACTCATCGGTGGTCCACACGGTGCTGCCATTGTTGTTGGCGGCGTAGGACGTATATTCTGCAATGTACTTGGCATTGCGCATGAGGGTGTCCTGCTTTTCCTGGAGGGTGTACTGGTAGCTCAGGGCGGCGAAGGATGCGCCCAACAGGAGAAAGGACAGCAGGACCATTCCGGCCATGGTGGCAAATTGCCGTCCATACATGGATTTCATGGATGAGGCACCTCCTGCTCTGTGGGGTTAGCTGTTGGATTCAAACTTGTAGCCCACGCCCCACACGGTTTTCAGGCTCCATTTGTCGCTGACGCCCTCCAGCTTTTCCCGCAGTCGCTTGATGTGCACATCCACGGTGCGGCTATCGCCGAAGTAGTCAAAGCCCCACACCTCGTCCAGCAGCTGGTTGCGGGTGAAGACCCGGTTGGGGGAGGAGGCCAGGTGGTAGAGAAGTTCCAGCTCTTTGGGCGGGGTGTCCACCCGCTTGCCATCCACCAGCAGCTCGTAGGAGTCCAGGTTGATGACCAGCTTGTCAAACACCAGCTTTTTCTCCTTCTGCTCCTCTTCGCCGTACCGGCGCAGCACGGCGTGGACTCGGGCCAGCACTTCCTTCATCTCAAAGGGCTTGGTGATATAGTCGTCGGCGCCCAGCTCCAGGCCGTTGACCTTGTCCTCCAGCTCACCCTTGGCGGTGAGCATGATGATGGGCACTTTGGAGGTCTCCCGGATTTTGCGGCAGATGGACCAGCCGTCCATGCCGGGCAGCATGATGTCCAGCATCACCAGGTCGGGCTGGAACTGCTGGAACTTCTCCAAACCCACCAGTCCGTCGTTGGCCACCTGACAGTCCATGGACTCCTTTTCCAGATACAGACGCATCAGGTCGGCAATGTTCTTGTCATCTTCCACGATCAATACCTTACGGGGCATACGTGTCACCCTTTCTTTTTCTGCGGAGAGGGGCTCTCCCTAAATTTTTTATGATACCAGTATTATATCCTGCTTTTTTGGCGAAGTGGAGAAGTTTTTGTAAATTCACACCACGTAAGAGCGATCAATGTGAATGATCGCGTGATAATTGGGGTTTTCCGCCTGCAATGCCTGGACCAGGGCGTCCTTCACCTGGGCCGGGGGCATGGTGACGCTGTAGGGAACCACCAGATCAAAAATCAGATTGGTGTACATAGGACCCATGGTCATGCGGAAGTCATGGATGGACAGGTCGGGGTGGATATCCCGGGCCAGCTGAGCGGTGCGGGCCCGCAGCTGCTCCACCTGGGGGTTGCCGGTCTGAATGGGGTCCATGTGGATGACGGCCTCGATCTGGAACCGCTCTCCCAGCTCCCGCTCGATGTGGTCGATGATATCGTGGGCCTCCATCACGTCGGTCTGATCGGACACCTCGGCGTGGACGCTCATCATCCGCCGCCCGGGGCCGTAGTCGTGGATGATGAGGTCATGAATGCCCACCACCTGGGGGTGTTCCATGATGACAGACTGGATATCCTTCACCATCTCCGGATCAGGGTTGGTGCCCAGCAGGGGATCGATGGTGTCCTTGGCGGCGGACCAGCCGGCCTTGAGGATGAATGCTGCCACCAGCAGACCCAGCCAGCCGTCCAGCTGCAAGCTGGTGACATGGGTGATGCCCAGGCCCAGCAGCACGGTGGAAGTGGCCAGGGCGTCGGAGCGGGAGTCGATGGCGGTGGCCCGGAGGGTCTCGGACTGGATGCGGTTGCCCAGCTTGCTGTTAAACCAGCCCATCCACAGCTTCACCAGAATGGAGATCACCAGAATGGTGCCGCTGAGGGCGGTGAGCTGGGTGGCCTCGGGATGTAAGATCTTCTCAATGGAGCTCTTGCCCAGCTCCACACCCACCAGGAGGATGAGCAGGGACACCAAAAGCCCGGAGAGGTACTCCATGCGGCCATGGCCGAAGGGGTGGTCGGCGTCCGGCTTCTGACCGGCCAGACGGAAGCCCACCAGAGTGACCACAGAGGAGGCGGCATCGGAGAGGTTGTTGAAGGCGTCGGCGGTGACGGAGATGGCGCCGGTGATGAGTCCGGCGGTGAGTTTTCCCGCAAAGAGCAGCAGGTTTAAGAGAATTCCCACTCCGCCGGCGAAGACGCCGTATTGACGCCGCACTTCGGGGTCACGGGTCTGGGTGTAGTTGGGAATGAAACGACGAAGGACGATGTCCAACAATGGTAAGGACCTCCCTTATGAAATAGTCAGCATTTTATTATACACAAATATGGCAGGGAAGGCAACGCAAACCAGGGACGCTCCGCTGGGGGTCTATTTCTCAGCGTGAGAAATAGACGAAAGAATCGCCAAAGGCGGGGCCTTCCCCCGCCTTGTGGAATCCACCCTGCGGTACTGGGTGTATCTGCGTTCTCCTCTTTTCGGCCCTTAGCCCGTGGGGGCACATAGATGGTGTGGGGATTCTACCGAACGTATCTGCTTCTCTGTGTGGTTGTCCTTCTATTGCCAGGGCCTCACCCTGGTGCGCCGCTGTTCCCAGCGATCGGAAGCCTGGCTCCCGGCGGCGGAAACGCCGCTTCTCCAGGGGAGGCCCGGATGTGGAGATGGTCCAGCTATAGGGCCAGCTGCCTAGGGAGCCTGGTGTGGTGGCAGAGACAGGAGCCATAACAAGGGTGACGGGCCGGAATAGCCTTGACGCAGTTCCAGCCTCGTACCCCAAGGGAGGTTCTTAGGGGGGAACGCCCTAAGCGGGTTTTGGTTCCTTTTGACCGAGCAAAAGGAACCCCCAGCGGGGGCGTCCCCGCCAGACTGGCAGGTCTGAATGGGAGAAAAAATCCCGAGCCGAAGCCCGGGAACGAATAAAAAAGCACTTCCCTGGACCGAAGTCCAGGGAAGTAGGGAAGTCTCTTACTTGAAGTAACGCTCCAGCTCGTCGGAATAAACTGCGCATCCGCTGCGTTTCTCCCAGGAGAAACATTCGCTACGCTCCGTTATTCCTCCTCTCCAAATCAAACCCACTGCGTTGGGCTTTGATTTGGGGGTGTTGCTAGAGCCTTGCCATAGCGAGCCGCCCCACGGGTCTAGCCCCGTGGGGGCCCCAGGATTTCAAAGCACAGGCGAAAGTGGATTCCGCCTGTGCCAAGGTTTTCGCTGGGAGCGAAAACGCTTGTAAGACGAGGCCCGCCACGAAAAAGAAAAAGCACTTCCCTGGACCGAAGTCCAGGGAAGTAGGGAAGTCTCTTACTTGAAGTAACGCTCCAGAAGACCCTTCAGAGCCTTGCCGTGGCGAGCCTCGTCGCGAGCCATCTCGTGGACGGTGTCGTGGATGGCGTCCAGGCCGTTCTTCTTGGCGCACAGAGCCAGGTCCATCTTGCCCTGGGTAGCGCCGAACTCGCAGTCCACACGCCAGGCCAGGTTGTCCTTGGTGGAGGCCTTCATGTTGGGCTCCAGCTCCTCGCCCAGCAGCTCGGCGAACTTAGCGGCGTGCTCGGCCTCCTCAAAGGCGGCCTTCTCCCAGTACAGACCGATCTCGGGGTAACCCTCACGGTGAGCGATGCGGGCCATGCACAGGTACATACCAACCTCGGAGCACTCGCCGGTGAAGTTGGCCATCAGCTGCTCACGGATGTAAGCCTTGTCCTCGTCGCTGATGTTCTCGTTGTTCTTGACGGTCTTGCCGTAGATGCCGTACTCGTGCTCGGCAGCCAGCTTCAGCTCGCCGCTCTGCTCAATGAACTTGGAGCCGGGGACGTGGCAGACGGGGCACTCGGCGGGAGCGGTCTCTCCCTCGTGAATGTAACCGCAGACGGGGCAAATCCATTTCTTCATGATAATAATCTCCTTCACTGTTTTAATTTTTTGCAGGCCTGACACAGGCCAAAGACATGAACCTCATAGCTTGTTGCTTCGAACCCAAATTGTTTGCTGCATTCCTCCACATACCCCTGGGTGGGGGGACTGGGAGGCAGGTCCCGAACGGAACCGCAGCAGCTGCACACAAAGTGTGCGTGGGGACTCACATCCCCGTCATACCGCTCTTGGCCATTCACCGTTCCCACCCGCTTGATGAGTCCATGCTCACACAGCTGGTTGAGATTGCGGTACACGGTACCCAGACTCAGGTCTGGATACAAGGGCCGGAGCTGCTGAAAGATCCAGTCTGCCGAGGGGTGGCAGTCGGTGCTTCGCAGCAAGTCCAGCATGGCGTCGCGCTTTACGCTGCGTCTGCAGATCATTGCTGTCACCTCGCTAACAGGAACTGTTCTTGTTAAGAGAATACCACAGGGGTGCCTGTTTGTAAAGAGGCAAATTGAGATTTTTCAAAAAATTTTTTCAGGGGAGCGGCGGGCTATACAAACAGCTCTTCATAGGAGACTTCCAGCAGCTCATGGAGAAGTTTCAGCTCGTCGGGGTAGATGTGGCGCTGGCCTACCTCCATCTTGGCCAGGGCACTGCGGGTGATGTCGCAGCCCCTGGTTTGGAGCTGGGCGGCCAGCTGTTCCTGGGACAGTCCGCGCTTGAGACGCAGCGTGCGGATGTTCTGACCCAGGGCATACTCATACTCGGTATTCATAGATAACACTCCTTGCACTAGTTCTGGTGCAGTTTGTGTTGATTCTATTCGATTCTTTCTTTATAATTGCACCTATATAGGTGCACAAAAGGAGAGAAAGAACATGAAGATGGGAATGAGGGATAAAACCTGTTGTTTTACTGGGCATCGAACTCTTCCTCAGAATGAGAGGAGTGAAGTCCAGGCGCGGTTATATATCGTATTACAGAAATTGATTGAAAAAGGGATACAGTATTTTGGAAGCGGGGGAGCCATGGGATTTGATTTGTTGGCGGCGGAAGTTGTCCTAGAGTTGAGAAAGCGGTATCCTCACATTCGTCTCATTATGGTCTTACCATATGAGAATCAAGAGCGGGGGTGGGATGAGGAGGAGGTGAGACGCTATCACACGGTTTTGGAGCAGGCGAATAAGGTGGTATATTTACAAAGGGAGTATCGCTGTGGATGTATGTTGAGGCGCAATCGGTATTTGGTGGATAACAGTGGAGTATGTGTGGCCTATTGTACCCGTGTGTTTGGCGGGACTGCCTATACGGTGAACTATGCCAAGAGAGTGGGAATTCCCATTCTTTATATCTAAGAAAGAAAAAAGGAGCACTTGCCGCTGCAAGTGCTCCTTATATATAATCGGTGCCGCAAAGCGGCACACCATACTTCTTCCCTATTCACTATCACTTATTCACTTCCAAAAATCGACCCATCAGATTTAGTGAAGAGTGAATAGAGTCCTGCAAATAAAAGTCAAGCACCAAAATGAAAAAAGTCCCGCAAAATTTGCGAGACCGAAAAAAGGGTGCAACAAATCAGACCGGAGAGAAAGCACCTCACCGGC
>NZ_NFKO01000032.1:0-22076 GCF_002160435.1 Pseudoflavonifractor sp. An176
CCGAATCCCCCAGGGCAATACAAGGGAACCAACGGGCCGGGCAAGCCACGGCCCTTACCGCAGCGCAACAGGATGGTGCAGCAAAACCCCCGGCGGCGGGAACGCCGCTGTACCAGGGCAGGCCCGGAGATGGAAAGCACCCAGCCATAGGGCCAGCTGCCAGGACAGCCTGGTGTGGTGGCAGTGACAGAAACCACAGTAAGGGTGTCGGGCCGAACCTAGGCTTGACGCAGGTCCAGCCTTGTACCCAAGGGAGGTCCTTAGGGGGGAACGCCCTAAGCGGGTTTTGGTACCTTTTGCCCGGTCAAAAGGTACCCCCAGCGGGAAGCGTCCCCGCCAGGCTGGCAAGCCGAAACCATGTGTGGTTAGAAGAACACCCCATCGTCTACCTGACGGCAGACAGCTCCCCTTGTACCGAGGTGCCTTTGGGCCTGACAGATACATGAACCCCCAGGCCGGAGGGCTGGAATAGAGAACCCATAGAACGAACAAACAACGGATGCAGGTTTAACTCTGCATCCGTGGTATTTTTCCGCCCAGCCCCATTGACACCCATACTTGAATGTGCTAATATATGAGCAGATGTTCATATGTTGTTTGAAAGGAGGAGCAGACATGGACCAGGACAGAAAAAAACTGGAGGAGGAGAACTGCTGCCACGGCCACAACATGGAACAGGTGGAGGAGATGATGCCCACCGACGAGTGTTTGTACGACGTGGCGGAGCTGTTCAAGCTCTTTGGCGACTCCACCCGCATGAAGATTTTGTACGCCCTCTTTGAGTCGGAGCTGTGCGTGTGCCACATGGCCCAGCTGCTGGGGCTGACCCAGTCGGCGGTATCCCACCAGCTGCGCATCCTCAAGGGCGGACGGCTGGTGAAGCCCCGCCGGGAGGGGAAAACGGTGTATTACTCCTTGGCCGATGACCACGTGCGCAAGATCATCGCCCAGGGCATGGAACATATTATGGAACAACAGGGGGTAATGGTATGAAAAAGGTATTCAAACTGGAGGAGCTGGACTGCGCCAACTGCGCCCGCAAGATGGAAGAGGCCATCGGAAAACTGCCCGGGGTACACAGTGCTTCCATCAGCTTCATGACCCAGAAGCTGACCCTGGAGGCGGAGGACGGCCGCTTTGATGAGATTGTGACGGAGGCCCAGAAGTGCATCTCCCGGGTGGAGCGTCACTGCCGTATCGTCAAGTGAGGATGTGAACAGCCATGACCAGACGGCATAAACAGACCTTGGCCCGCATCCTCGTGGCGGGCGTGCTACTCATTGCGGCGGTGCTCACCCCCCAGGCGTGGGGGCTGTGGCGGCTGCCCATCTTCCTCATCCCCTATTTTGTAGTGGGGTGGGATGTGCTGTGGGAGGCCATTTGCAACATTGCCCACGGCGAGATTTTTGACGAAAACTTCCTCATGTGCGTGGCCACCCTGGGCGCTCTGGTGCTGGGTGAGTACGCCGAGGCGGTGGGGGTTATGCTCTTCTACCAGGTGGGCGAGCTGTTCCAGAGCCTGGCGGTGAACAAGTCCCGCCGCTCCATTGCCCAGCTTATGGATATTCGCCCGGACAGCGCCCACGTGCTGCGAAAGGGCAAAGAGGTCACTGTGGACCCGGACGAGGTGCAGGTGGGGGAGACCCTGGTGGTGCGCCCCGGCGAGCGCATCGCCCTGGACGGTGTGGTGGTGGAGGGTTCCTCCTCCCTGGACACTGCCGCCCTCACCGGCGAGTCCATGCCCCGGGACGTGGAGGAGGGCCAGGAGGTCAGCTCCGGCTGTGTCAACCTCACAGGCCTGTTGCACATTGAGGTCAGCCGTCCCTTTGGCCAGTCTACCGTGGCCCGAATTTTGGAGTTGGTGGAGAATGCCGCCGCCAAAAAGGCCAAGGCGGAGCACTTTATCACCCGCTTTGCCCGCTGGTATACCCCGGTGGTGGTGCTGGGCGCTGCGGCTCTGGCCATTGTAGGCGGCCTGGTTACCGGACACTGGGGGGAATGGGTGCGCCGCGCTCTCATCTTCCTGGTCATCTCCTGCCCCTGCGCCCTGGTCATCTCCATTCCCATGGCCTTCTTTGGTGGCATTGGCGGGGCCTCCCGTCAGGGTGTGCTGGTGAAAGGCGGCAACTATCTGGAGCTGCTGGCTAAGACTAAAACCGTAGTCTTTGACAAGACGGGAACCCTCACCCAGGGAAAATTTGCCCTCTCCGGGCTGTATCCGGTCCGGGACGAGGAAGAGGAGCCCCTGCTGCGGTGGGCGGCTCTGGCGGAGAGCCATTCCAACCACCCCATTGCCCAGTCTCTGCGCCGTGCCTGGCAGGGAGACGTGAAGGACCACACCGTCACCGACGTGGAGGAGATTCCCGGCCGGGGCGTCTGCGCCATGGTAGACGGGGTGGAGGTGCTGGCGGGTAATGCGGTCTTTCTCTCGCAGCATGGCTTTACCCCCGCCCAGGATGTCCCCGCCGGGACGGTGGTGCACGTGGCGGCCCAGGGCCGATATCTGGGCTTTGCCCTCATTGCCGACCAGGTGAAGGACCACGCCGCTGAAACCATCGCCCAGCTCAAGGCCCAGGGCGTGCGTACCGTGATGCTCACCGGGGACAGCCGGGAGGTGGGCGAGCAGATGGCCCAACGGCTGGGGCTGGACCAGGTCCACGCCCAGCTGCTGCCCCAGGACAAGGTGGACCAGCTGGAACAGCTGCTGGAGCAAAAGCCGGAGGGTACCGCTCTGGCCTACGTGGGCGACGGAGTCAACGACGCCCCGGTGCTGTCCCGGGCGGACGTGGGTGTGGCCATGGGCGGCATGGGCTCGGATGCCGCCATTGAGGCCGCCGACGTGGTGCTCATGGACGACGACCCCGCCAAGCTGCTCACTGCCATGTCTATCGCCCGTAAGTGTCGGGCCATTGTCATTGAGAACATCGTCTTTGCGCTGGGGGTGAAGGGGCTGTTCCTGGCCATGGGAGCCTTCGGCGTGGCCACCATGTGGGAGGCGGTGTTTGCCGACGTGGGGGTGGCGGTGATCGCCATTTTGAATGCCAGCCGGATGCTGTATCATAAAAAGTCTATATAAAAAGAGACCCGCTTTCAGCGATGAAGAGCTGAAAGCGGGTTTTTCCTCATTTCAGGCTTGCCAGCCGGGGGGCGCGCTCCGCTGGGCCCCATTTCTCCCCGATGAGAAATGGGGGAAAGAATCGCCTAGGGGTTGTACCCCTAGGTACCCCCTGAGGTCTCCTTACATGGCGCTGGAGTATCCCACACCGACGCTGAGGTATTGGGAATTGGCCGTCCTCCTTGCGCCGCTGTCGCTGACATCTTCTGCGTAGAACTATGGTGCTTCTTTGGTAACAGCGTCTGAATTGGGTGCAGGCGGGCATATACCACCTACGGCAGGCCCTGTCCTTCTGGGGCAAGTGCTTCCCACACTAGAACATGCAGCGGTAGCGGATATAGCGGCACAGAGTATCGGCTTATCTCTGGGCCGGTTTGGAGTGCTCCGACAGCTTAGGGCTACTGACCCAAGGGAGGTCCTTAGGGGGGAACGCCCTAAGTGGCTTTTCGTCCATTTTGGCCAGTCAAAATGGACCCCAGCGGAGCGTTTTCTTTTTCGTACACTCCGCACATTGCAATTCCCAGTAAGAAGGTGTACAATACCGCAGTTAGCATGATAAGAGAACGAGGTGAGCGAGTATGGTTCAAGAAGAGAAGCAGAACCTCTCTTTACAGCAGCTGGAGCCGGGTCAATCCGGCATCATCCGGGCCATCAACAACCCCCGGGGCCCGGTGAAGCGTCGGCTGGTAGATATGGGGCTGACTCCCGGCACCAAAGTGACGGTGCGGAAGATTGCCCCCTTTGGCGACCCCATCGAGGTCAATCTCCGGGGGTATGAGCTGTCTTTGCGCAAGGAGGATGCCTGCAACATCCTTCTGTGTGCTCCTGGGGAGGAGCCCCACGGCACCCGTCCCGAGCACACCGCCCCTGACCAGGAGACAGTGCGGCGGATGACCCAGGCCCACGAGCACCATCAGCGGGAGCACGGGGGCAGCAAGCAGGACAACCACGACGTGCGGGAGATGAAAATTGCCCTGGTGGGCAACCCCAACTGCGGCAAAACCACCCTCTTCAACGCCCTCACCGGGTCCAACCAGTATGTGGGCAACTGGCCCGGCGTGACGGTGGAGAAGAAGGAGGGCGTGGCCCATGTGGATGGCCGGGACGTGACCATTGTGGATCTGCCCGGCATCTACTCCCTCTCCCCCTACTCCATGGAGGAGATTGTGGCCCGTGACTTTGTGGTGGGGGAGCACCCCGACGCCATCATCAACATTGTGGACGCCACCAATTTGGAGCGCAACCTGTACCTCACCGCCCAGCTTCTGGAGCTGGAGCGTCCCATGGTCATCGCCCTGAACTTCATGGACGAGGTGGAGAAGCGGGGAGATAAGCTGGACCTGGTGCGGATTTCCCGGGCCCTGGGTGTTCCCGTCATCCCCATCACCGCCCGCACGGGCCAGAACATCCAGAAGCTGCTGGAGGAGGCCCACCACCAGATGCACACCGGCTTCACCGTGGAGCCGGACGACCTGTACGACGACTTTACCCACTACATCCACCACCAGGTGGACGCCCTCATCCACGACCGGGCCTACGCCGTGGGCATCCCCGCCCACTGGGCCTCCATCAAGCTCATTGAGGGGGACGAACTGGTGGAGAAGGCCTTAGGGCTGGACGAGGCCACCCGCTGGAAGGTGGACCGGGTGGCCCAGAGCTATGAACAGGCCTACCCCCTGGGTGACCGGGAGACCCTCATCGCCGACGCCCGCTACCGCTTCATTCAGCGGGTGGTGAAGGTGGGGGTGCAGCGGGGCCAGCCCCTGGGCACCATGACCCTCTCGGACAAGATTGACGCCATTGTCACCCACCGATTCCTGGCGGTCCCCGTATTTTTGGTGATGATGTTGGCCCTATTCGGCATCATCTTCGGTCCCGGCCAGATCCTGGCCGACGGGGTGGACTACTTCTTCAATGACTGGCTGGCTGGCGTGGTCAGCGGCGTTTTGGACCAGGCGGGCACCGCCCCCTGGGTGTCCTCTCTGCTGGTGGACGGCGTGCTGTCCGGCGTGGGCGGTGTGCTGGTGTTCCTGCCCCAGATTGCCCTGCTGTTCCTGTTTTTGTCCTTCCTGGAGGACTCCGGCTACATGGCCCGGGCCGCCTTTATCATGGACCGGGTGCTGCGCCGTTTCGGTCTGTCCGGTAAGGCCTTCATCCCCATGCTCATGGGCTTTGGCTGTACCGTCCCCGCCATCATGGGGGCGCGGACCATGGAAAATGAGAAGGACCGCCGCATGACCATGATGCTGGTGCCCTTTATGTCCTGTTCCGCCCGTCTGCCGGTGTACGGCCTGATGACCGCCGCCTTCTTCCCCAAGCATGCGGGTCTGGTCATCTTCTCTCTGTATGTGCTGGGCCTGCTGTGCGCCATTGTGTCCGGCATCATCCTGCGCCACACCATGTTCCGGGGCGAGCCCGCCGCCTTTGTGCTGGAGCTGCCCCCCTACCGCCTGCCCACCGTCCGAAACTGTCTAACCCATGTGTGGGAGCGGGTGCGGGGCTTCCTGGTGAAGGCGGGTACCCTGATTCTGGCCATGAGCGTGGTGCTGTGGTTCCTCCAGAGCTTCGGTGTCACCTCCCACGGCCTGGTGATGGTGGAAGAGCCCAGCCGTTCCATGCTGGGTACCATTGGCTCTCTGCTGGCCCCCGTGTTTGGGCCTCTGGGCTTCGGCACCTGGCAGGCCGCTGTGGCCATCCTCACTGGCTTGGTGGCCAAGGAGGCGGTGGTGTCCACCCTGTGCCTGCTCTACGGCGTGTCCACTCTGGACGCCGGGGCTACGGTGGCCACCGCTCTGTCCGGCACCTTCCACACCCCTGTAGCCGCCTACGCCTTCCTGGTGTTCATCCTGCTGTATGTGCCCTGTGTGGCGGCCGTGTCCACCATGGTGCGGGAGATGGGCAGCTTGAAGTGGACCGCTCGCTCCATCGTATGGCAGCTGGCGGCGGCCTGGCTGGTGTCGTTTGTGGTGTTCCAGGTGGGAATGCTGCTATTTTAAGGAGTTTTCTATGAAATATGTGATTTATGCCCTGGTGGCGGCCCTGGCGGTATGGGCGGTGTGGTACGTCGTGCGCACCATCCGCCGCCAGCTCCGTGGCCAGTGCAGCGGCTGCTCGGGAGACTGCTCCCGCTGCGGCAAGAAATAGCGGACACGGGCGCACCCCATCAGGGGCGCGCCCGTGTTTTTTCACAAAAATGCACCCTGTGAATCTGTGTGGGCTGACAAAAGTCTGCGGATTCGAGGATTCTTTCTTGACAAACCCATGTCAGTGCGCTATCCTGTCCCTGGACAATTTCAAAGGGACTTGTGACTGGTCAAGCAGGCAAGATCAAACCGATGCAGTGGGAAACCATATCCGTATATGGCAATATGGCGCTGTAGGTTTGGTCTTTTTATTTTTTCTCAGAGGAGGTGAGCACATGGAAAACATTCCACCGGAAAACCAAAAGCCTGGCGCATACCGCATTGTCCGAGCCATCGGCAACAATTTTGTGTGCGCCAAAGACAGCAGCGGCCACGAGGTGGTGCTGCGTGGACCCGGCATCGGCTTTAAAAAAGCCCCAGGGGACGTGGTGGCCCCGTCCCGGGTGGAGAAGGTGTACGCCCTGCAAGACCACAGTCAATCCCAGCGCCTGACCCAGCTGATGGTGGAGCTGCCTCCGGAGTACCTGGAGGTGAGCACCCAGATCATCGAGAGCGCCGAGCGTCTGCTGGGTCGGCACCTGTCGGGGAATGTGTACATCACCCTCACCGACCATATTTCCTTTGCCCTCCAGCGGCACAAAAACGGGGTGTACTACCCCAATCAGCTGCTGTGGGAGATCAAAACCTTCTACGCCCAGGAGTACGAGGTGGGTCAGATGGCCCTGGAGATCATCGAGAGCGCCTTGGGGGTGCAGCTGCCCGAGGACGAGGCGGGCTTCATCGCCCTGCACATCGTCAACGCCCAACTGGACGGGCGCATGTCGGACATGGTGCGCATCACCGAGCTGGTGCGGGAGATCATGGCGGAGGTGGCGGAGTTCTACGGGGCCGCCCCCTGTCAGCAGGGGCTGGACTACGAGCGGCTCATCACCCACCTGAAATTCTTGGGCCAGCGGTTGGCTCGGCCCAGGCCCCAGGCCCGGGAGGACGCCACCTTCCAGGGCATGATCCGAGAGCACTATCCCCAGGCCTTTGCCTGCGCCCTGCGGGTGAAGGAGCGGCTGAAACGGGTTTTTGACCTGGATCTGCCCGGCGAGGAACTCACCTTTCTGACCGTTCATTTACAACGCTTGGCCCTGGCCATGGGACAAGCAAAGGAGGAGAATTTCTGATGAAAGACAAAGTATTCGGCGTATTGCAGCGGGTGGGCCGCTCCTTTATGCTGCCCATCGCCATCCTGCCCGTAGCGGGCCTGTTTTTGGGCATCGGCGGGTCCTTTACCAACACCACCATGCTGGAGACCTACGGCCTCATGGGCATCATGGGCCCCGGCACCTTCATCTACGCCATTTTGCAGGTGCTCAACGCCGCTGGCTCGGTGGTCTTTGACAACCTGCCTCTGATCTTCGCCATGGGCGTGGCCATCGGTATGGCCAAGCAGGAGAAGGAAGTGGCGGCCCTGTCGGCAGCCATCGCCTTCTTCGTGATGCACGCCACCATAGGGGCCATGATCAACGCCTTCGGCGCCCCCGACCTGTCCGGCGCCACCGCTACTGTGGTGGGCCTGAACTCCCTGCAAATGGGCGTGTTCGGCGGCATTATGGTGGGCCTGGGTGTGGCAGCCCTGCACAACCGGTTCTATAAGATTCAGTTGCCCCAGGTGCTCTCCTTCTTCAGCGGCACCCGGTTCGTCCCCATCATCTCCGCCGCCACCTACCTGGTGGTGGGCATCGCCATGTACTACATCTGGCCCACCATCCAGACTGGCATCAACCACCTGGGCGGCTTTGTGCTGGCCAGCGGCTACGCCGGTACCTGGCTGTACGGCTTCATCGAGCGTGCCCTCATCCCCTTCGGCCTGCACCACGTGTTCTACATCCCCTTCTGGCAGACCGCTGTGGGCGGCACCGCCACCGTGGCCGGACACCTGGTGGAGGGCGCTCAGAACATCTTCTTTGCCGAGCTGGCTACCCCCGGCATTGAGCACTTCTCCGTGGCTGCTACCCGCTTCATGAGCGGTAAGTTCCCCCTGATGATCTTCGGCCTGCCTGGCGCTGCTCTGGCTATGTACCGCTGCGCCCGGCCGGAAAACCGTAAGGTGGTGGGCGGCCTGCTGCTCTCCGCCGCTCTCACCTCCATGATCACCGGTATCACCGAGCCCCTGGAGTTCACCTTCCTCTTTGTGGCTCCCGCCATGTACATCGTCCACTGCGTGTTTGCCGGTGCTGCCTACATGCTCATGCACATCTTCAACGTGGGCGTGGGTATGACCTTCTCCGGCGGCCTCATCGACCTGACCCTCTTCGGCATCATGCAGGGCAACGCCAAGACCAGCTGGATTTGGGTGGTCATCGTGGGCGCGGTCTACTTCGTGCTCTACTTCCTGGTGTTCTCCTTCATGATCAAGAAGTTCAACTTCATGACTCCCGGCCGTGAGGAGAACGCCGGCGAGATCAAGCTGTACACCCGCCAGGACGTGGACGCCCAGAAGAAGGGCGCAGAGGGTGCCAAGGGCGGCAACAGTGACGACACCCTCAGCGCGGAAATTGTCCGTGGTCTGGGCGGCAAGGACAACATCTCCGACGTGGACTGCTGCATCACCCGCCTGCGTTGCACCGTCAAGGACGGCGCCAAGGTGGACCAGGCCGTGTTGAAGGCCACCGGAGCTTCCGGCGTCATCGTGGCCGGTAAGGGCGTGCAGATCGTGTACGGTCCTCGAGTATCCGTTATCCGCTCCAATGTGGAGAGCTACCTGGCCAACTATCAGGAGCCTGCCGCTGTGGAGGCCAAGACCGAGGCCGCTCCCGCTGTGAAGGGCGGCATGGTGGCCAGCCCCTTCACTGGTAAGGTCATCCCCGTGTCCCAGGTGGGCGACGGCGTGTTCTCCGAGAAGATGGTGGGCGACGGCTTCGCCGTGGAGCCTGACGACGACAAGGTGTATTCCCCCGTGGACGGCGAAGTGACCATGGTCTTTGACACCAAGCACGCCTTCACCATCCAGACCGACGGCGGCCTGGAAGTGCTGGTGCACATGGGCATCGACACGGTACAGCTCCAGGGCAAGCCCTTCATGCTCACCATTCGCCAGGGCGACAAGGTACGTTGCGGCGACCTCATCGGCACCATGGACCGCAAGGCCATCCAGGAGGCGGGCTACCGCACCATCACCCCCGTGGTGGTGGGCAACGTGGACGACTTCGACACCTGCCAGCTGGTGACTGAGGGCCAGGTGGAGCACGGCACCGACGTGCTGGATATTCACTAAAACCCCATAGAGATATCAGAACAGGAGCGCCGCAGCTGCGGCGCTCCTTTTGCTATGCTTCACGGCCTGAAAAATTGACCTCTTCCCGGCCTTCTCTCCGCCTTGCCAGCCTGGCGGGGACGCTCCCCGCTGGGGGTGACTTTTGCCCGGTCAAAAGTCACCAAAACCCGCCTAGGGCGTTCCCCCTAGGTACCCCCCTTGGGTACGAGGCCGGGAATGCGTCAAGTCTGGATTCGGCCCGTCACCCTTGCTGTGGCTCCTGGTACTGCCACCACACCAGGCCACCTTGGGTAGCTGGCCCTATGGCCAGGCGGTTTTCACCTCCGGGCCTGCCCTGGAGAAGCGGCGTTCCCGCCGCCGGGAGCCAGGTCGCTGTGGTAGGGGAGGGGCTTGCCCCTCCCGAATCCATCAGGGCAATGCCAGGAAAGCAGCGGGCTGGGCAAGCCTGAATCGGGGAACTACAAAGGCGAAATTTCCGTACGTTGCAAACACACCCCTGTGCTGACAGAGTAAAATGAGGTATAATCAGGATAGATAAACCGAAAGTTGTCAGGATTACTGGAAAAGGAGGAAAAAGAATGGGATATCCAGAGGATGGAGTTGTTCAGACGTGGTTGGATGCGTTGCAGGGATTAAATGTCCGGGTCAAAAAGATGTTTGGGTGCTACTGCCTGTACTGCGACAATCAGCCGGTGGGATGGCTGCATGAGGGCGTTTTGTCCCTGCGGGAAGTGGGGCTGACGTATTTGCCCGACCATTTGAAACGGCCGTCCCCGGGGGATTCGATTCAGGAAATTCCCATCCCTCTGGATGACTGCCATTGCCTATGGCTGCCGCAGGCAGTGCAAGACACCGCCGACCGACGCAAGGAGCAGGGAAAGGGACCCCATGAGAGAAAATCAAGGGGGTAAAAAGGCTGTTGTATGAAAAAAGACGGTGCAGACTGATAGGTGGTCTGCACCGTCTTTTTAAAGGACACGTGATTAACCTCTGGTGTGAAAGAAAAATAGACCGAAGATATTTCGGGTTGAATAGATTATTTAAATACGGATTTTTTTATTGCCAAGGCAAGCTTATATGCTAGCAACGGAGGTACGGCGTTACCAACCTGTGTGAATTGTCTTGCATTCGATCCTGTAAAAATATAATTATCAGGAAATGTCTGCAATCTCGCGCATTCACGTACTGAAAGTGTACGAGGAGAAAAAGGATGGAGATGAGAACGACCGCCACCCTTTGTTCCACCAGCTATAACTGTTTTGGAGGGAAGTCTAGGATCGAGCCTATCAACCCTTCCCAATTTATCCCTTCCTCCATAGGCAAGTTTCATATAACGGGTAATGGATTGTGCTGTATGTTCTCGTGTAATGTGATTTTCTACACCATCTAAGTTTCTAAGAAAAACTGATCCACAGGGAGTTACTGTTTGGTTTGGCTTGGGCAGGTTAATTGTTTTGTTATAACGTGTACCAGCGACAATCCAACGCAGCCGATTTTGTGGAACACCATAGTTTGCTGCATTTAAAACCTGTGGAGATGTAATGGAATATCCAAGATTGGATAATTCATTTAGTGCCTTTTGTATTCTGCCATCTGTGTCACATTCCATGATACCTGAAACATTTTCTATCAAAAAAGCAACTGGACGGAATTTTTTGATAAACCAAATATAGTCAAAGATTAAAGTTCCTTTTTCTTCGTCATCAAAGCCTTTACGCTTAAAATTATCATCTTCTTTACTAAAGCGTTGGTTGGCAGCAATGCTAAAAGATTGGCAAGGAGGTCCCCCATGAAATACTCCAGGGAAATTCTCGGTAACGCCGTGTTCAATCAGAATATTGGCAAGTTCTTCCCTTTTGCTTACATCACCCGAATAATAGGGAGGGCCAATTACAATTTTTTGAGGATCGTTTTTTCGCAAAGTATTGCAAAAAATCTCATTGAATTCAACCGATATAATATTGTTAAAACCAGCATAACTAAAGCCTATGTCAAATCCACCTGCACCAGAAAAGAAACTAACCGCAGGAATGTTATCTGTAGATTTTTGAATATTATCTAATGTTTCAATCGGGCGTAAGCAATCATCATCTAACTCTGGATTTTCCTCGTATGATAATGAATCATATGAAAGCCCTTTTTGGGCCAATAATTCAGACAGTTTTAGTTTGTTTTGCTCTGCCTGGTGTATAATTTGATACTGCTCTGACAGGGGTATTTTGTTTGTGTTTACCTTCATTTATGCGATCTCCCTAGTTGCTTGGATGAATACATCATGTGCTTCTTGTTTTGAAATAAAATCTGCTTGATTATTCTTTTTTAGCCAGTAACGATAGTAAACATGAATTGCCCGATGACAAGAAGGACATAATCCAACAATATCATTTAATGATGTCCCGCGTGTAGAGATTGCAACGGTAGATGAAAGCGGGAGCAAATGATGAATGTCCAACATATACTCGGTCCAAGGATATCTTTGGCTCATATCGGCACCACATGCACAACATACTGGTTGTGGATTCACTTGTCTGTAATATTTCCTGAGTAATCCACTTCGTTCAACGCGGAAGTGCTCAACGCGTTTTCTATTGCCTTCAATAAACTCTATATCAGAGGGGTCAGATGCAAATACTTCAAATGTTGGTACAATAATTTTGTGTCCGAGGGAAGTCATTTCAAGAAATTCTTCCACTCTATCAGGCTTTGAAGCTCTGTTTTCGGGTTGTAAAAACTTTGCCAACATTTCGTCTTTGGCACTCTCACTAATTTCGTCAAGAAACAAATATCCATCATATACCTTTAACACGCTTAGCTGACTAATGAAAATAACCATTTCCCGAAGCTGGCGTCTTTCAGTATCTGTATAGTCATAATGAACAGGCAAAATCCGCTTATAATACTCAATATCTTCAAACCCAGTACAACTATTTCCTATAATATATTTAAAAATATCATCTAGCGATAATTTGGACTCGAGTCCATTTTCACGTTGTGCAATCAATAATTTCATGATTGCGCAAAAAGGATAGATTCGCTGTTGGACTGTGTCATAATTGTCAAATGCAGGAAACGGAAAGCGAAATCTACATATATAATTAAACAAGTAGTCATCTACACTTTTAATGTTCCCATTTGCGTTTGCCAAATCACGACAAATATCAGTAACAATTAAGCGATTGCCACTAAATATTGCTAAAAAAGAACATTGGAATACTCGTGAATAGTTTCTCTTGACAGTATAGTGATTAGGTAAAAAGGGCATACCAGTTTCTTTCATAAGTGTTTCTCTAAAGAGTTTTTCACATTTTGATATATCTACGCCGTCAAATTTAACTAACGATTTAGCAATATTTCTAAGAACATCAAATTGGAAATAAAGCAAGCGTCCTTGATCCCAACGCCACATCTTATATCCCTCCCTTGCGGCCGATGTTTTAGCATGTGAATGTCATAACATCTCCAATATCACACCCTAAAGCGGAACAAATACGGTTCATGCATTCCATAGAGACATATTCGCCTTTTCCAAGCTTGGCAATCGTTGTAGTGCTAATTCCTGCTAATTCGTGTAGATCAGTGCGCTTCATTTTCTTATCAATTAGCAGTTTCCACAGCTTGTCATAGTTTACAGACATAACTTTGCCTCCCTACACTGGACGTCTTTTATAGAGTATACATTAAATTAAAAATGAATACAAGCGCGTGCAAAGAAATTCTTTGCATACTCAAATTTATAGTAAAGAAAGCGTATGCCTGTACTCATTCAGAATTGAGAGCAGGCATAAAAATACCGCACCGAGATATTTCGGCCATCTCGGTGCGGTATTTTGCAATTTCATTAGAAATCCAGCAGCACTCGCTCAATGCCCGCCACGGCTTCTTCCGCCATAGCGTCAATGTCCAGGTTCTGCTCGGCCTCCACCAGCTCCTCCACCTTCGGCTTGGTGCGGGGGTGCTTGGGTGTGAACACGGTGCAGCAGTCCTCATAGGGGAGGATGGAGGTCTCAAAGGTGCCAATCTTGCGGGAAATGCGCACGATTTCCTCCTTGTCCATGCCCACCACCGGGCGCAGCACGGGCACGGTGCACACGGCGTTGGTGCAGGCCATGGCCTCCAGGGTCTGGCTGGCCACCTGGCCCACGGACTCACCCGTCACCAGGGCCTGAATGCCGTTTTTCTCCGCCACCCGGCAGGCAATGCGCATCATAAAGCGGCGCATGAGGATGGTGAACAGGTTCTCGGGGCAGGAGCGGCGCAGCTCCTCCTGAATCTTGGTAAACGGCACCACATGCACGCAGGTCTTTCCGGTGTAGGGCACCAGCAGCCGGGCCAGGTCCAGCACCTTTTCCTTGGCCTCGGGGGAGGTGTAGGGGTAGGAGTAGAAGTGGATCATGTCCACGATGACGCCCCGCTTGGCGATCATCCAGGAGGCCACGGGGGAGTCGATGCCGCCGGACAGCAGGGACAACGCACGGCCACCCACGCCGATGGGCAGACCGCCGGCACCCTCGGTGGGGTTGGCGTGGACAAAGGCGTCAAAGTCCCGCACCTCCACGTGGACGGTGAACTGGGGGTGATGCATGTCGGCAATCAGGTGGGGGTAGGCGTCGTGGAGCTCGCCGCCCACGTACTGGGACAGCTGGATGGAGGTCATGGGGAAGGTCTTGTCCGCCCGCTTGGTCTCCACCTTGAAGGAGCGGGCCATGGCCAGCTGGTCCCCCAGATACTCCTTGACGCACTCCAGAATGGCATCCTTGTCCTTGGCACAGGCCCGGGCCCGACACAGGCCCGCCACGCCAAACAGCTTGCCCATGGCCTCCCAGGCCCCTTCAAAGTCGCAGAACTCGTCCTGGGGCTCAATGTAGGTGGTGGACTGGCGGGTGTACACCTTGAAGGAGCCGTACTTTTTCAGCCGCCGCTTGGCGTTGCCCATGAGCTTCTCCTCAAAGGCCCGGCGGTTGAGGCCCTTGAGTACCATTTCGCCCTGCTTGAGCAGGATAATTTCTTTCATATTGTTACCTCCAATGAGTGGTGATGTTAGTGAGACAGGGCTTCCAGGGTCTGCTGGAAGGCCTCCAGAGTGGCGGTCAAATCCTCCCCGCTGTGGGCGTCCGAGAGGAACATGGCCTCGAACTGGGCGGGGGCCAGGTAGATGCCCCGCTGGAGCATTTCGCTGAAGTAGCGGGCGTACATCCCCACGTCGCTGCCCTTGGCATCCACAAAGGTGGACACCTCGGTGGGGGTGAAGAAGGGGGAGAGGAGGGAGCCCACCTGGTTGATGGCCACGGGAATTGAGGACTTCTCACACAGCTTGCCCATGTCCTGGGCCAGAGAGGCTCCCATGTCATTGATGTGGGTGTACACCTGGGGATGGTCGTGGAGATAGCGCAGCTGGGCCAGACCGGCGGCCATGGCCACGGGGTTGCCGCTGAGGGTGCCCGCCTGGTAGACCGGGCCGCAGGGGGCCACGTGCTCCATGAGGGCCCGGCTGCCGCCGTAAGCGCCCACGGGCATGCCGCCGCCGATGATCTTGCCGTAGGTGACCAGGTCGGCCTTCACGCCAAAATACTCTTGAGCGCCGCCGGGGGCCAGACGGAACCCGGTGATGACCTCGTCAAAGATGAGCAGGGTGCCGTGCTGGTCGCACAGCTCCCGCAGCCCCTGCAGGAAGCCGGGGGCGGGGCCCACCACCCCCATGTTGGCGGCCACCGGCTCCACGATGACGGCGGCCACTTCGCCCCGGTTGGCCTCCAGAAGGGCCTGGACGCTGGCAAGGTCGTTAAATTGGGCGGTGAGGGTGTCACGGGCGGCCCCCACGGGCACGCCGGAGGAGGAGGGGTGGCCGCCCGCCAGAGCGGAGGACCCGGCGTTGACCAGCATGCAGTCGCTGTGGCCGTGGTAGCAGCCCTCAAACTTGATGAGCTTGTCCCGGCCCGTGGCTCCACGGGCCAGACGCAGGGCGGACATCACCGCCTCGGTGCCGGAGTTCACCATGCGCACCATCTCCAGCCCGGGCACCATCTCCACCATCAGCTGGGCGATCTCCACCTCCCGGGGGGTGGGGGCGCCGAAGCTCAGGCCGTCCACCACGGCTTTTTCCACCGCTTCCCGAATGACGGGGTGGTTGTGGCCCAAAATCATGGGGCCCCAGGAACACACGTAGTCGATGTAGCGGCGGCCCTCTACATCATAGATGGAGCTGCCCTCGGCCCGCTGAATGAACCGGGGGGTGAGCCCCACGGAGCGGTAGGCCCGCACGGGGCTGTTGACGCCGCCGGGGAGTACCTGACAGGCGGCGGCAAAGAGTTCTTCGGAATTGTGGAGATTCATCCGATGTCCCCCCGTTTCATGGCGTCTGCCAGCTCCTTGGCGGAGTAGGTGATGAGCATGTCCGCCCCCGCCCGATAGATGGACAGGGCCGACTCGCACATCATTTTATATTCGTCCACCAGTCCGGCGGCAGCGGCGGCCTTGATCATGGCGTATTCCCCGGAGACAGAGTAGGCGCACATGGGCAGGTTGAAGGCCTGCTTGCACCGATACAGCACATCCAGATAGCTCAGAGCGGGCTTGACCATGAGAATGTCTGCCCCTTCCTCCACGTCCAGGGCGCACTCCCGCAGGGCCTCCCGGGCGTTATGGGGGTCCATCTGGTAGCCCTTCCGGTCCCCAAAGGAGGGGGCGGAGCCGGCGGCATCCCGGAAGGGGCCGTAGAAGGAGGAGGCGTACTTGGCGGAATAGGCCATGATGGGCAGGTTGACAAACCCGGCCTCATCCAGGGCCTTCCGCATGGCCCCAATGCGGCCATCCATCATGTCGGAGGGGGCCACCATGTCCACCCCGGCCCGGGCATAGGACAGGGTGATGTCCACCAGCCGGGGGAGGGTGGCGTCGTTGTCCACGTGCTCCCCGCAGAGAATGCCACAGTGTCCGTGGCTGGTGTACTCGCACATACACACGTCGGCGATGACGTAGAAGTGGGGGTACGTTTCCTTGATGGTGCGGATGGCCTGCTGCACCACCCCGTTGTCGTCCCAGGCGGAGGAGCCGATCTCATCCTTGTGGGCGGGGAGGCCGAAGAGGATGCACTTGGTCACGCCGTGGGCCAGGCACTCCTCCACCGCCTGACACACGCTGTCCAGGCCGTAGTGAAACTGTCCGGGCAGGGAGGGGATGGGGCGGGTGCCCTGGAGGGTTTCATCCACAAAAATGGGGTAGATGAGGCTGTCGGGGGACAGCCGGGTCTCCCGGCACAGGCTGCGCACCTCGGGACAGGTGCGCAGGCGGCGGGGTCTATGAGTGAGTTCCATTGGGAATTCCTCCTTCTATTACAAAGTCTGGGCCAGCCGCAGCAGGCCGGGAATGGTGGCTTCCTCCGCGATCAAAACGGGGATACCGTGGCGCTGGGCCTCCTGGGCGGTCTGTGCGCCGATGCACAAACCCGTGATGTTGCCCAGAGGGGCGTCCTCCCCCACCGAGGCCACAAAGCCTTTCACGGTGGAGGCGGAGGTGAAGGTGACGTAGGACAGCTGGCCCGCCTCCAGCGCCTCTCTCAGCTCCGGGGAGCGGGGGTTATCATAGTGAGTGGTGTACACGGCGATTTCCTCATAGGAAATGCCACGCTGGGTGAGCGCCTGGGTGAGGAGGGGAGAGCCCTCTTGGGCCCGGGGCAGCAGCACCGTCCCCGTGGCGGGGATGCCCTGGCCCAAATCCTGGGCAGAGTACACCGCCGGGACATAGTCGGCGGTGAGGCCGTACTTCTTCAAAGCGGCGGCGGTGCCGGGTCCGATGGCGGCCAGCTTCACGCCAGCCAGAGCCCGGCTGTCCTTGCCCTGCCCGTGTAGGGCATCGAAAAATATCTGTACCCCCACGGGGCTGGTGAAGGCAATCCACTGGTAGGCCTCCAGCCGCTCCAGGGCGGCGGTGAGGGGAGGACAGGGGGTGATGGGGGTGGTGTGGATGCAGGGGTACTCCCACACCTTGGCCCCCAGCTCCCGCAGGCCCTGGGCCAGGGTGCCCTTGTGGGCGGCGGGGCGGGTGACCACAAAGGTGCGGCCCTTGAGGGGCAGAGCATCGAACCAGTCGAAGGAATCGGCCAGGGCGCACACCCCACCCACCACACTGATGGCGGGGCTCACCACCTGGTGGTCCTGAGCGGCCTGGGCCAGGGTGGACAGGGTGGCGCTGATGCGCCGCTGGGCGGGAGTGGTGCCCCGTTCCACGATGGCGGCGGGGGTGTTGGGGTCCATGCCCGCCTTCAAAAGCCCTTCACAAATCTGGGGCAGGGCGGACACGCCCATAAGGAACACCAGGGTGCCACGGGTGGCCACCAGGGCGTCAAAGTCGATGTCCAGTTCTTTTCCCGCCCGCTGGTGTCCGGTGACAATGTGCAGGGAGGAGCAGCAGTCCCGGTGGGTCACCGGAATGCCGCCGTAGGCGGGCACCGCCAGGGCGGAGGTGACCCCAGGCACCACCTGGAAGGGCACCTGATGCTGGGCCAGCAGCTCCAGCTCCTCGCCGCCCCGGCCAAAGAGAAAGGGGTCGCCGCCCTTGAGGCGTACCACGTTGGCGCCCCCCAGGGCCTCCCGCAGGAGAATCTGATTGATCTCCTCCTGGGGCACCGGGTGCACATTCACCCGCTTGCCCACATCAATGGCCTTGGCGGTGGGGGGGATGAGGGCCAGGATTGACCGGCTCACCAGGCGGTCAAATACCACCACATCGGCATTCTCAATGGCTTTTTTTCCTTTTAAGGTGAGCAGGCCGGGGTCGCCGGGGCCTGCTCCCACCAAAGTCACATGTCCCATCATGGGTGGTCCCTCCTCATACGCACCGCCAGCTCTGCCCCCAGCTCCCGGGCGTCGGCACAGGCGGCGCAGCTGCTTTCGATGTAAGATTCACCCTCACGGTCCACATAGAACCCGGTGAGGGTGACGGTGTCCCCGTCCACGGTGGCGTGGGCGGCCACAGGGGAGGAACAGCCCCCCTCCAAAGCGCCCACAAAGGCCCGCTCGGCGGTGAGACACACCGCCGCCACCGGGTCATGGAAGCCGGACAGGCAGGACGTGTCCACATCCGCCCGGCTCTGCACCGCCAAGATGCCCTGTCCGGCGGCGGGGAGCATCTCCTCCACCGGGAAGCGGCGGGAAATGCGATTCTCAAGGCCCAGCCGATCCAGCCCGGCACAGGCCAGTACTAGGGCGGAATACTCGCCCCGGTCCAGCTTGGCTAGCCGGGTCTGCACGTTGCCCCGCACCGGGGCCACCTGGTGGTGGGGGAACAGCTTACGGAGCTGAAGGGTGCGGCGCAGGGAGGCGCAGCCGATGGGGCGGGTGGGGTCCAGGGTGTCCACCCCCTGGGGGAGCACCAGGGCGTCCCGGGGGTCGGCCCGGTGGGAGAAGGCCACCAGGGGCAGCTCGGGGGGAATATCCATGGGCAGGTCCTTGCTGGAGTGGACGGTGAAGTCCACCCGGCCCTCCAGGAGTGCCTTGTCCAGCTCTTTGACAAACAGCCCCTTGCCGCCAATCTGGCTCAGGGGGCGGTCCAAGATGAGGTCGCCGGTGGTCTTCATGGTCACCAGCTCCACCTCAGCGGTGGGGTCATAGACCCGGATGGAATCAATGACCATCTCGCTTTGTATCACGGCCAGCCGACTGTCTCGGCTTCCAATGCGTATTTTCATATAGAGTCCTCCAAGAGTTCTCGCATCTGTCGGGCACAGCGGGCGGTTTTGGCGTGGTCGGAGCCGTCGCCTACCACCCCCGCCACCAGTCCCTCTCCCACGCACAGGGCGGGGAAGAAAAAGGTGCACGCTGTGGGGTCGTCCGCCACGCTCACCGGGATGCCCCGGTCTCGGGCCTCCTGGGCCACCTGCCCGTTGGTCTCCCGGCAGTCGGTGGCGGCCACGGCCATCGTGGCCCCCTCCAAGTCGCCGGGGCGGTAGGGGCGGGATATGTGGGTCACCGTTGGCATGTCCGGGTGAAGGGTGGGGGCAATCACCACCACATCCGCCCCGCACTGTTGCAGGGTACGGACCCGGCGCAGGGCCACCTTGCCGCCGCCCACCAACACCACCTTCTGGCCCGTCAGGTCGACAAACAGGGGAAAGCGGGGGTAGCCGCTCATGACGGGGCCCCCTTTCCCGTGGTGTGGGCCCGGATTTTCTGGGCGCACTGGCGCAGGCTGTCCGGGTCCGGCGGCGTGGGCAGGCCGCCCAGCAGCAGCTCCACGGTGCGCTGCACCGTCAGGGCGATGACCTCCTCCTGGTCCAGCTCCTCCTCCTGGAGCTGGGGAGCGGCGGCCAGGCGCTGGACAATAGACAGCTTCAGCTCCTCTTGCACGGGGAGGCTGACCTTATAATTGAGCCAGCGATAAAATTGCCGCTGGTGCTTGTCCAAAATTTCCGTCACTTCGGGAGGGACGGTGTGGAGGGGAGCGGTGTCCATGAGGTCGTCCACGTTGAAGAGCTTCACGCCCTCCAGCTGCCCCACCTGGGGCTCAATGTCCCGGGGGATGGCCAAATCCACCATCACCTGGGGCAGCTGGGCCACGGGTTCCAGCTGTTCCACCGTGACGGTGTAGTGGGGGCTGGCGGTGGCGGAGACCAGAATGTCCACCCCGCTGAGCAGCTCAAAGCGGCGGTCATAGGGCTGGGCCTCGCAGCCCGAGGGGACCACGGTCTCCCCGTGGCGGTAGGTGCGCAGGGTCACCATCACCCGGCACCCGGCCTCGTGAAGCAGCCGGGCGGACAGCTTGCCCATCTCCCCGTTGCCGATGACGATGGCCCGCTTTCCCTCCAGGCTGCCCAGGTGCTGGCGCAGCAGGGCCACCCCCTGGCTGGCCGCCGAGGTGGGCAGGGAGGTCAGGCGCACGGTGGAGCGGATCTCCTTCCCGGCGGAGATGGCGGAGCGAAACAGGGTCTCCAGCATGGGGTGGGCGGCTCCCGCCTCCCGGGACAGGGTGATGGCCCGCTTGACCTGGGTCAGAATCTGGTCCTCGCCCCATACTCTCGAGCGCAGACCCGCCGCCACCTGCATCAGGTGTTCCACCGCCTCCCCGCCCTGGCGGGTGACAAAGGCGGCGGAGAAGGGGGCAAACTCCACCCCGGCGGCGTGGCACAGCATTTGCCCCGGGTGGCAGGTGTCGGCACAGCACAGGTAGATTTCCGTGCGGTTGCAGGTGGACAAAATCACACAGCCGTGGATGTTGGGCAGCTGGGCGATGTGGGCGTCCAGCCTCTGCACGTGGGTGGCGGTGAAGGACAGGGCCTCCCGCAGGTCGATGGGGGCCAGATGGTGTTCCAGGCTGGACATGACAACGAGCATAGAGGATCCTCATTTCTCTCTCTGAGTGAAAAATTCGTTCCCTGCTGCCTCCAGGGCGTGAGCCACAAAGAGGCGGCGGATGGCAGGGCAGTCCCCCAGCCCTTGGGAGACGGCGGACACCGGAACCCCCAGGCGCTCCAGCTGTCCGCACCAGCTTTGTTCCCCGGCCAGCAGGTCCCGGGTGGCGTGGACGCCGCACACCACCATGAGGGGGTGGACGTGGAGCCGGGTGACGGCCCCGGCCTCACGGATGCGGCGGGCGGTCTCCGCCGGGGTGGGACCGTCCTGGAGGGTGCCCACGAAATAGCGGGTGTGGCCCTGGCGGTGCAGGGCCTGTTCCAGCTGGGCATAGACCCCGTGGGCCTCATGGCTGGCGCCGTGGCCCAGAAACAGCGCCCCCTCCTGGGGGTCCAGGGGAGGCAGACAGGTGGGCAGGGCTTTTGCCACGGCCTCGATGTCCTGGGGCGTGGCCAGCAGGGGCTGGCCCACCCACAGGTCCAGCCGCTGGGCGTAGGGCTCCAGCTGGGCTACCATGGCCTGGTATTCCCCGGCAAACAGCAGATAGGTGGGCTGGATGAGCACGTGGCGGGCTCCGTCCTGGGCGAGCTGGGCCAGGGCCTCGGACACCAGGGGAACCCGGGGGCCGCCATTTCGAACCAGGGCGTCCCGGAGTCGGGGGTGGGCAAAGGCGTGGATAAGGGGCAGGCGGGGGAAGGCCGCCCCGATTTCCCGGGCCAGATTGGCCAGAGTGGGCAGGGCGGAGACTTGGCTGGTGCCGTAGGACACCACCAAAACCGCGGCGGGGTGTTCCATGCCAGTTCCTCCTCTCCCCGCAGAGCATTCACATTCCAGTATACTATATTTTCCCCGCCTGTCCACCCCTTTTCCCTATAAAAGAGTGAAAAACGGTGGAAGCCATGGGGCTTCCACCGTGGTGTAAACGTATATTGTTTTGTATCTGTGGAGAGAGGAAGAGGGCCTGCTCTTCTCCACGTTCGATTCCAGCCCTCCGGCCTGGTGGGGACGCTCCCCGCTGGGGGTTCCTTTTGCTCGGTCAAAAGGAACCAAAACCCGCTTAGGGCGTTCCCCCCTAAGGACCTCCCTGGGGTACGAGGCTGGGCCTGCGGTGGTTCTCAGGCCGGGCCGAAAAGCAAGTACCATACCAAGGGAGTAAAAAGCTCTGATTTTCTCTATTACTGCCGGGATAGTGCACGTTTCTCCAGGTTTCG
>NZ_NFKO01000033.1:0-21523 GCF_002160435.1 Pseudoflavonifractor sp. An176
AGATTCCACCTCACGATGGACACCCTTGCCTTCGGCTAACAGTTCCTACTGCCAAGTCTGTAGTGGACTTTCACCACCAAGTTATTGCCCATGCCGGGCGCACCATGAAACAAGCCTGTTGCATCCATTATGGTGCAACAGGCTTGCTTTTTTGTTTTGGAGAAATTGATCTTCTCCAATTTCTCAGGCAGAACCCAGCGCCCCCGCCGGAGACGCTCCGCTGGGAGCTGGCAGCGCACTTCCAAAGGCTCCCCTGAGTCAGGGGAGCTGGCAGCCGCAAGGCTGACTGAGGGGTTGACCGTCTAACCACCTGTGGATTAGGCTTGCCAGCCTGGCGGGGACGCTTCCCGCTGGGGGTTTCTTTTGAGCGGGCAAAAGAAACCAAAACCCGCTTAGGGCGTTCCCCCCTAAGGACCTCCCTTGGGGTACGGGGCTGGAACTGCGTCAATCCTATGGCCGGCCCTGGCCCCGGTGGGGTCACATAGATGGCCTGGCAAGTCTATAGAAAGCATTTCCTTCTCTGTGAGACTGTTCCTCTGTTTCCAGGGCCTTACCCCGGTGTGCGGCGTTCCCGCCGCCGGGAGCAAGGCCCTCGGCAACTGGGAACAGTTGCACACCAAGGTAAGGCCCGAAAGACAGCAGTTTTATTTGCCGTAGAAGCAGGTACTTACAAAGGAATTGCCATGCCATCCATGTGACCCCACCAGTCTAAGGGCTGAAAAGAGAAGGTTGCACACTCCATCTAGTACCGCGGGGTGGATTCCACAAGGCGGGGGAAGGCCCCGCCTTTGGCGATTCTTTCCCCGATTTCTCATCGGGGAGAAATCGGGCCCAGCGGAGCGTCCCCGGCTGGGGCGCAGGTTTGTACCTGTGTCATTGAAATGGGTCAATCTCTCAACAAAAAAGGTGGAAGAACCTTCCATAGGCTCTTCCACCTCTCTTATTTTGCGTATTGGCTGCGCCCAATCTTGAACAGGTCATTGCCCTGGCTATCCACGGCCACGGTGAGGGGCAGATTCTCCACCTCCATGCGCTTGACCGACTCACAGCCCAGCTCGTCAAAGGCGATGACCTGGGCGGTCTTGATGCACTTGGCAATAAGGGCCCCGGCGCCGCCCACGGCGGCAAAGTAACAGGCCCCGTTGCGCACGATGGCGTCCACCACATCCTGGGAGCGCTCCCCCTTGCCAATCATGGCGGTGAGTCCCAGGTCCAGCAGCCGGGGGGCAAAGCCGTCCATCCGTCCGGCGGTGGTGGGGCCGCAGGCCCCCACGGCCATGCCCTGCTGGCCCGGGGTGGGTCCGGCATAGTAGATAACGGCGCCTTTCAGCTCAAAGGGCAGGGGCTTGCCCTCGTCCAGCAGCTGGAAAATGCGCTTGTGGGCGGCATCCCGGGCGGTGTAGATGGTGCCGGACAAGAGCACCCGGTCCCCCGCTCTCAGCTCTCCCAGTACCTGGGGCAGCTGGTCGGTGGTCAGTACCTTGGTCTCACTCATGGCTCTCCTCCTGTTCCGCCTCTTCGGTCTGGACCTCTTCTCCCTGCTCGCCCTGTTCCTGGAGTCTCTGGGCAGCCTCATCGGCCTGGTCGAACTGGACCCCCATCTCCCCCAGCTCTCGAATCTGCTGGAAGAGGCGGTCCATCTCGGTTCTCAGGTTGCTGTACCCGCTGAGGACCTGGTCCAGCCACTGACGGGTGTCGGTCTGAATCTTCTCCGCCTTGGTCTTGGCCTGCTCAATGGTCTCCTGGGCCTTGTGGTGGGCATCCAGCTCCACGGTGGCCACATAGTCCTTGAGCTGGTCGTACTTCTGGGCCATGGGCTCCATCTCGTCCACCTGGCCGTGGAGGCGACCCAGCTCCAGCCGGGCAGCGGCCAGCTTGGTCTCGGTCTGGCTCAGCTCGCCCCGCAGACGGGCCAGAGCCCGGGTGGACTCTTCCAGAGAGGCCCGCACCTTGGCCTCCTCGGCGGACACACTGCCGTGGGCCTGGCGGAGGGCGTCCATTTCCTGCTGAAGTCTGCGCTCGTTCTCCCGAGCGCGCTTCAGCTCGGCCTCCACCCCTGCCATCTCGCTGCGGTGCTGGGCGGCCAGCCGATCCATGTAGTGGAGCACATCTCCCCGGTGAAAGCCAGCCAGAGAGGTGCGAAATCGTTCAATTACGGGTTCCATGTCGGTTCCCCTTTCTCAAAAATTGGCCTATCCGCCCCCTTCCCGGAACAGACCCAGCCCTTCTTTGTGGATATTTTACCACAATCCCCCACATGTGACAATGTTTTTTCCCATTGCCCTTCCACCCTGTTGTATTTTCCTTCAAGCTAGGATATAATGGGCTAGACTTTTCGGAATATAGGAATTCAAGTGACAAGGAGTATACCATATGGGAAACATCTGGCATGATATGGACCCAAAGCGCATCTCTCCCGAGGACTTTATCGCGGTGATTGAGATCCCCCAGGGCAGCAAGAAAAAGTATGAGCTGGACAAGGCCACAGGTATGATCATCCTGGACCGCATCCTCCACACCTCCACCCACTACCCCGCCAACTACGGCTTCATCCCCCGCACCTACGGCGACGACGGGGACCCCCTGGACGTGCTGGTGCTGTGCTCAGAAGACCTGGACCCCCTGACTCTGGTCCGCTGCTACCCCATCGGCTACATCTCCATGCTGGACGGCGGCAAGCGGGACGAGAAGATCGTGGCCATCCCCTTCAACGACCCCACCTATAATACCACCAAGGACCTGTGCGACCTGCCCGCCCACAAGTTTGATGAGATGTCCCACTTCTTCTCGGTGTACAAGGCCCTGGAGGGCAAGGAGACCGTGGCCGGAGAGGTCAACGACCGGGCCGCCGCCGTGAAGATCATTGCCGAGGCCATCTCCAACTACCGGGACACGTTCTGCTGAGCCCGGCATATCATAATATAGACGAGGGAGAACGATTTCATGGATAAAATCATTACCTTTGCCGTCCCCTGCTACAATTCAGCGGCCTACATGGACCACTGTGTGGAGACCCTGCTCAAAGGGGGCGAGGACATTGAGATCATCCTGGTGGACGACGGCTCCACCAAGGATAACACGCATGAGAAGTGCGACGAGTGGGCCGCCAAGTACCCGGACATCATCCGGGCCATCCACCAGGAAAACGGCGGACACGGCGAGGGCGTCAACCAGGGCATCCGCAACGCCCGCGGCCTATATTATAAGGTGGTGGACTCCGACGACTGGCTGGACGAGACCGCCCTGCACACGGTGATGGACCAGCTGCGCCAGTTTGCCCACATGCCCGCCCCGGTGGACATGGTGGTGGCCAACTACGTCTATGAGCACGTGGAGGACAACACCCGTAAGGCGGTGAACTACAAAAATGTGTTCCCCACCGGCCGCATCTTCACCTGGGACGAGATTCGCCACTTCCGCACCTCCCAGTACCTGCTGATGCACTCGGTGATCTACCGCACCCAGTTGCTGCGGGACTGTGGTCTGGAGCTGCCCAAGCACACCTTCTATGTGGATAACATCTTTGTCTACCAGCCCCTGCCCTACGTGAAGACCATCTACTACCTCAATGTGGACCTGTACCGCTACTTCATCGGCCGGGCCGACCAGAGCGTCAACGAGTCGGTGATGGCCGGGCGCATTGACCAGCAGGTGCGGGTCACCCGCCTGATGATTGCCGCCCACGATGTGCTGGCCATCAAGGCCAGTCAGCCCCGCCTGGGCCGGTATATGCTGGGCTATCTGTCCATGATGATGACGATTTCTTCCATTTTTGCCGTGATTGCCAACACTCCAGAGTCTCTGGGGATGCGCACCGAGCTGTGGGAGTATCTGCGGCAGAAGGACCCCGCCCTCTACCGCCGCTGCCGCTACCGCGCCACCAACGCCGCCACCAACATCCCCGGTTACCAGGGCCGAAAGTTGTCTGTTTCACTCTATCGCATGGCTAGAAAAATATACAAATTTAATTGATTCGTCAATCCCTGGGAGTAGAAGCTTCTATTTCCAGGGATTTTGCATAAATTACGCAATTATTTTCCTAGCAGGATGCTACCCCTTTTCTAGTTGCAATTTTACAGAAAGATGCTATACTGTAAGGCGTTGGGGTTCAGGCTGTACACAGCAAATCCATCCCCCAACGATAAATTAGGAGGTTACTCATTTTGCCGGACGACCCATCTATATTGCCCAAGCTTCTGGTCCTCATGGTTCTGATCTTGGTCAACGCCTTTTTCGCCGCCGCCGAGATCGCCGTCATCTCCCTGTCCGAAACCAAGCTGAAAAAGCAGGCGGAGGAAGGAGATAAGAAAGCCAAGAAGCTCCTGGCCTTAACCCAGGCGCCCGACCATTTCCTCTCCGCGATTCAAATCGCCATCACCCTGGCAGGCTTCCTGTCCTCCGCCTTTGCCGCCGACAGCTTTTCCGGTCCCCTTGTGCATTGGCTGGTGGCCCGAGGCGTGACCCAGATTCCCGCCGGGACCCTGAACACCATCACCGTCATCATCATCACCATCATCCTCTCCTACTTCAGCCTGGTGCTGGGCGAACTGGTGCCCAAGCGCATCGCCATGAAGAAGACGGAGGCGGTGGCCCGGATGACCGTAGGCCCTGTGTGCGTCATCGCCACGGTGTGCCGCCCCATCATCTGGCTGCTGTCCAAGTCCACCAACGGGGTGCTGCGCCTGCTGCACATCGACCCCCGTGCCGACGAGGAAGAGGTGTCTGAGGACGAGATCCGCATGATGGTGGATTTGGGCGAGGAGCGGGGCACCATTGAAACCGCCGAGAAGGAGCTCATTGAGAACATCTTTGAGTTCAACAACTCCACCGCCGAGGATGTGATGGTCCACCGCACCGACATGGTGATGATCTGGGCCGGGGACACCCCCGAGGAGATTTTGAACACCATTCGGCAGTCCGGTCTGTCCCGCTTCCCCGTCTACGAGGAGGACGCCGACGACATTGTGGGTATCTTATCCACCCGGGTCTACCTGCTCAATACCCAGCAGGCACACCCCAAGCCCCTGCGGGAGCTGCTCTACCCCGCCTACTTCGTTCCTGAATCGGTGCGCACCGACGTGCTGTTCCGGGATATGCAGAGCAAAAAGGTCCACCTGGCCATTGTGGTGGACGAATACGGCGGGACCTCTGGTCTGGTGACCATGGAGGACCTGCTGGAAGAGATCGTGGGCAACATCTACGACGAGTTCGACCCCCAGGATGAGGCCGATCTGGTCCAGTTGGACGACAACCTCTGGCAGGTCTCCGGCTCCTGTGACCTGGACCAACTGGCGCAGGCTCTGGACATCACCTTCCCCGAGGACCAGGAGTTCGATACTCTGGGCGGCCTGGTCTTTGCCCAACTGTCTGTGATTCCCTCCGACGGCGAACAGCTGGAACTGGACGCCTACGGGCTTCACATCAAGGTGCTCAACTTCACCGACCGACGGGTGGAGCTGGCCCAAGTCTCCAAGCTCCCTCCCCAAGAGGAGGAGGCCAAACAACACTGATTTTCAGTGCTTCTATTGTAGATGAGCAGGGCTCCTGGCCTTGTTTTTCTAATAGATCTTTTAGGTATGGTGCGCCACCCCGCACCATTCCCACCCTGTAAATGACAGAACGGAGGAAACATTTCTATGCGAAAGACAAAGATTATTTGTACCCTGGGCCCTGCTTCCGACAGCGAGGAGATGATTGAGAAGCTCATCCTCACCGGCATGAACGCCGCCCGCTTCAACTTCTCCCACGGCACCCACGAGTCCCACCTGGCCGTCCTCACCCGCGTGAAGAACGTCCGGGATCGTCTGGGCTGCCCCGTGGCCACCATTCTGGACACCAAGGGCCCTGAGATTCGCATTCGTTCTTTTGCCAACGGCAAGATCGAGCTGGCCGATGGCGATACCTTCACCCTGACCACCCGCGAGGTGGACGGCGACAACACCATCGTGTCCGTGACCTACCCCAACCTGCACAACGAGGTGTCCGTGGGCACCCACCTGCTCATTGACGACGGCCTGGTGGACATCGAGGTCACCGAAATCAAGGGTCAGGACATCATCTGCAACGTAGTCACTGGCGGCCCCCTGTCCAACAACAAGTCCATCAACATCCCCAACACCCACATCTCCCTGCCCGCTCTGACCGAGAAGGACAAGAGCGATCTGAAGTTCGCCGTGGAGAACGACTTCGACTTCGTTGCCGCCTCCTTTGTGCGTCAGGCCTCCGACGTGGAGGAGATCCGTGCCGTTCTGGACTCCCACGGCGGCCAGCACATCGGCATCATCGCCAAGATCGAAAACCAGGAGGGCGTGGACAATCTGGAGGAGATCCTCAAGGTTGCCGATGGCCTGATGGTGGCCCGTGGCGACCTGGGCGTGGAGATCCCCGCTCAGGACGTGCCCGTCATCCAGAAGCGCATGATCAAGGCTGCTATCGCCCAGGGCAAGCACGTGGTCACCGCCACCCAGATGCTGGACTCCATGATCCGCAACCCCCGTCCCACCCGTGCTGAGGTGTCCGACGTGGCCAACGCCGTGTTCGACGGCACCGGCTGCGTGATGCTCTCCGGTGAGACCGCCTCCGGCAAGCACCCCGTGGAGGCCCTGCAGACCATGGTGGACATCGTCACCACCGCTGAGAACTCCACCAATTACTGGAAGCGCTTCACCAAGTCCACCGTGGACCACACCGCTTCCATCACCGATGCCATCAGCCACACCGCCTGCCTGACCGCCATGGACCTGAAGGCCTCCGCCATCCTCACTGCCACCGAGACCGGTCACACCGCCCGCATGACCACTCGGTATCGTCCCGGCTGCCTGGTGGCCGCCCTGACCACCAACGAGCGTGTCCGCCGTCAGCTGGCCATCACCTGGGGCGTGGCTCCCTACCTGTCCGGCACCGTGGACTCCACCGACCGTCTGTTCTCTCTGTGTGTGGAATCCGCCAAGAAGGAGGGCGTTGTCCAGGAGGGTGATACCGTGGTTATCACCGCTGGCGTGCCCATCGGCAAGAGCGGCTCTACCAACCTGATCAAGGCTCAGGTCGTAAAGTAAGTTCATATTAGCCATACTAAAGGGGGACGGTGTACCACCGTCCCCCTTCGTGGTCTTGCCAAAGAAGTCCCAGGACTTCTTTGGCGAAAAAGACTGCATGACGGATGGGGCTCGATTTCTGACGAAAAAGTCACCCCACCCGTCATGAGAAGTGTCATTTCCCCGGCACATGTCCGTGGAAATGACGGGATTTCAATTTATTCCGTCATCTGCGGATGACGGAACTCTGCGAGGCTCCGAACCCCGAGAGTTTTTCCACAGCCTGAAAAAGGGGACGGTGTGCCACCGTCCCCCTTCGTGCTATTTCTTGAAATGGAGGCTTACTCCCTTGAACATTTTCGACATCATGGGCCCCATCATGGTGGGCCCAGCCCCAGCGGCCAGGGCCGCCGGGGACCCCGTGATTTTATTTGCGCAGCGGAAGTGAATTCCGCTTTGCGCCAAGGTTTTTGACTTGTCCAAGTCAAAAACGCTTGTACGCCGCACCCGCGGCGGGGCTGGACGGCCCCACACCCCCACTCTTTTTACAAAGGCGGAATGCTTTTTGAACATCTTTGATATTATGGGCCCCATCATGGTGGGTCCATCCAGCTCCCATACCGCTGGCGCCGCCCGCATGGGTCGGGTGGCCCGGCATCTGTTGGGCAGCCAGCCGGTGAAGGCGGACATTCAGCTCCACGGCTCCTTTGCCGCCACCGGCTCCGGCCACGGCACCGACCGGGCCATTGTGGCGGGGCTCTTAGATCTGGCCCCCGACCATCCGGGTATCCCCCACAGCTTTGAGCTGGCCCGTCAGGCGGGCATGGCGGTGTCCATCCGCCCAGTAGACCTGCCTGGGGCTCACCCCAACACCGCCGTGCTCCACCTCACCGACCAGCAGGGCCGCACCCTCACCGTCTCCGCCTCCTCGCTGGGCGGTGGCCGCATCCGGGTCAACGCCATTGACGGCATGGAGGCCTCCTTCTCCGGGGAGCTGCCCACCCTCATCATTCGCAACCAGGACCGGCCGGGCATCGTCTCCCAGGTCAGCCAAATGCTCTCGGACCACATGGCCAACATCGCCACCATGCAGCTCTACCGGGACCGCCGTGGCGGTCTGGCGGTGATGGTGCTGGAGTGCGACAACCACCTCTCCCCCGCTCTGGTCCAGGAGCTGTCCCATCTGGACGGGGTGGAGCGGTGTACCTATCTCAACATGGAGGGCTGCTGATATGGCTTTTCAATCCGTCGAACATCTCATAGACTGCGCCCAGCACCAGCCCCTGTGGCAGGCGGTGCTGCTGGACGACTGCCAGGACCGGGACGTCACCCAGGAAGAGAGCTTTGCCCGCATGGAGGCCCTGTGGCAGGCCATGGTGGAATCCGTGGAGAACTACGACCCCCAGCGCCGCTCTGCCTCCGGCTTGTCCGGCGGCCAGGGCGAGAAGATGGCTCAGGCCCAGAACACCCTGTGTGGGCCGGACATGCAGCAGGTCATCGCCACCGCCTTGAAAGTGGGCGAGCACAACGCCTGTATGGGCCGCATTGTGGCCGCCCCCACCGCTGGGGCCAGCGGGGTGATGCCCGCCGTCCTCCTCCCCCTGTGGAAGCGGGAAGGCCTGTCCACCCACACCATGGTGGAGTGCCTGTACGTGGCCGCCGGATTCGGTCAGGTCATCGCCACCAGGGCCTCCATCTCCGGGGCCGAGGGAGGCTGTCAGGCGGAGATTGGCTCCGCCTCCGGCATGGCCGCCGCCGCTCTGGTCCACGCCCGGGGCGGCTGCGCCCAGCAGATGGCCGCCGCCTGCGCCATGGCCCTGCAAAACGTGCTGGGCCTGGTGTGCGACCCGGTGGCGGGCCTGGTGGAAGTGCCCTGTGTGAAACGCAATGTCATGGGCGCCGTCAACGCCATGGCCTGCGCCGACATGGCTCTGGCGGGCATCGTGGGCGCCATTCCCTGCGACCAGGTCATTGACGCCATGGACGCTGTGGGCCGCACCCTCCCCTCCGCACTGCGGGAGACCGGCAAGGGCGGCTTGGCCGCCACCCCCGCCGGACGGGCCATTGCCCAGCAGCAGATTACCCCCGCCCCCTGAGCAATTACAGCTTCTTCAGGTCCCCAATGACCCCCTGAATCATACTCTCCGGCACCCAGCTGGAGAGAAAGGCGGCCAGCTGCTCCAAGGTCACGGTGCGGGCCGCCCCCTTCACCGGGTGTTTGGACAGCATGGGAATTTTCCGCTGGAACACGCTGCGGCTGCGGGGGTTATCCCACAGCTCTCCCAATGTAATCTGATTGTTGCGCAAGTCCATGTTTCATCACCTCACTCCCATCCTATGCGCCACACCCCCCACCTTTGACAGGAGGAATTGTCATGTCGAAACGCCATCGTTCCCCCGGCCCCAAGCCCCACCCCTTTGAGCGAAAGGGACTGCTGTACACGGTGTACTTTGTGCTGCGTGTGCTGGTGGTCCTCATGCTGGTGGCCGCCGTATTCAATCAAAACTACGAAAATGTGGCCCTGTGTGTCCTCACCCTGGTGCTGTTCATGCTCCCCTCCGCCTTCGAGCGGCGGCTGCGCATTGAACTGCCGGACACTCTGGAGATCATCATTCTGCTGTTTATCTTCGCCGCGGAGATTCTGGGCGAAATTCAGGACTACTACATCACCTTCCCCTACTGGGACACCATGCTCCACACCACCAACGGCTTTTTGTGCGCCGCCATCGGCTTTGCCCTGGTGGACATTCTCAACCGCACCGAACGGGTCTCTCTGAACTTGAGCCCCTTCTACATGGCAGTGGTGGCCTTCTGCTTCTCCATGACCGTGGGGGTGATGTGGGAGTTCTTCGAGTTCGCCATGGACCACTTTCTCCACTTTGACATGCAGAAAGACACCATCTTGAACGCCTTTTCCACGGTGAATCTGGACCCCAATCACGGCACCGCCGCCATCATGGTGGACGGCATCCAGGACGTGATTCTGGTGATGGAGGATGGCACCCAGCGCGCCTTGGGGCTGGGCGGATACCTGGATATCGGCCTCATTGACACCATGGCGGACCTGTTCGTCAATTTCATCGGTGCGGTCATCTTCTCCATCATCGGCTTTTTCTATGTCAAGGGCCGTGGTCGCAGCCGCTTTGCCCCTCGGTTCATCCCCCAGGTTCTCCCCGAAGAAACCTCCTCCCAGGAGGAATAATCCCCCTGCATTTGGTGCATACTGCTCTTGGAATCTAAAACCAGGAGGTCAATGTCATGTACGAACAACCCAATCCCAGCATCAAATGCACCGTCTCCAGCTGTGCCCACCACAAGAACCAGTCCTGCACCCTCAACGAGATTCAGGTGGGCTGCTGCCAGAACAAGGTGGGCTGCTGCCAGGACACCGAGTGTGCGTCCTTCCAGCTGGGGACCACCAACAGCTGCCACTAAAAACTGGCGGGAAAAGGCGCAGCCTTTTCCCACCGATTTTGCACCCTGCTGCGCGCAAAGTTTGGCTGCAAAGGGCGCAGCCAAATTCACACTTGCAGGGCGAGAAGTATGTTCTCCCAGGCACATGTCCTGGGAGAACATAGATTTCAATTGATTTCCCCGCCTGCGGGCGGGGAAATTCTGCGAGGCTAAGTCCTGGATGTGAACACACATCCAGGGCTTTTTTACATATCACCAAAATTTCATTTACATCATCACACTATTTCGGTAGAGTGTAAAATTTTCGTCCCGCCGCATTTTAGTCATTGACAAACGGAGGGAAAGGGTCTATCATGGCTTTAATAGTCTAAAGCAAATAGTTGTCAACTGCGACGATCAGGCCAGTAACCCCCTTGTCGGCAGCCCAGAGAGAAGGCGTTTGGTGCAAGTCCTTCCTGCTGTGGGTGTGGTGAATCTCCCCTGGAAGCAGTCCGGCTGAACTCTCTGAGAGAAAGTAGGCAGGATCGGCCCCCGCCGTTATCGGGATCAAGTGCCCCCTGAGTGGGGGAATTTAGGTGGTACCGCGGAGCGCAGCTTCGTCCTAATGGAGGATGAAGTTGCGTTCTTTTTCTATCCAAAGGAGGGTTTAGCATGTTAATGAGGGGTTCTCAAATTGTGATGGAGTGTCTGCTGGAGCAGGGCGTGGACACGGTGTTCGGCTATCCGGGAGGTACCATTCTCAACATTTACGATGAGTTTGAGCTCCACGGCTACAAGGACAAAATTCACCACTACCTCACCTCCCATGAGCAGGGAGCCAGCCATGCCGCCGACGGCTACGCCCGGTCCACCGGAAAGGTGGGTGTATGCTTTGCCACCTCCGGCCCCGGCGCCACCAACCTGGTCACTGGCATCGCCACCGCCTACTACGACTCCTCCCCGGTGGTGTTCATCACCTGCAACGTCAGCGAGAACCTCATCGGCAAGGACTCCTTCCAGGAGGTGGACATCACCGGTATCACCATGCCCATCACCAAGTGCAACTACCTGGTCAAGGACGTGGGTCAGCTGGCCGACGTCATCCGGGAGGCCTTCGCCATCGCCCGCTCCGGCCGTCCCGGCCCGGTGCTGGTGGATATCGCCAAGAACGTCACCGCCGCCACGGCGGACTACCAATACCTGCCCGTGTCCGAGCACCCCAACCACGGCCGCCTGGCCAACCTGATGCGGCGCACCGGCCGAGACCTGGGCACGCCGGAGCCGGACCACGGGGACATTCAGAAGCTGCTGGATTTGATTGCCCAGGCAGAACGCCCCATGGTACTGGTGGGAGGCGGCGTCATCCGCTCCCGGGGCGCCGTACCCGAGTTCCGCAAGTTCATTGAGACCCTGGACGCCCCGGTGGGCTCCACCATCATGGGCGGCGGCGCCTGTCCCGGCGACCACCCCCTGTTCACCGGCATGGTGGGTATGCACGGCTCCCACGCCTCCAACATCGCCACCACCGAGTGCGATCTGCTCATTGCCATCGGCTGCCGCTTCTCGGACCGGGTGGCCACCGACCCCGCCATCTTCGCCAAACAGGCCAAAATCGTACATATCGACATTGACCGGGCGGAGATCGACAAAAACGTCCTCACCTACCACCACATCATCGGAGACGCCCGGCGTGTGCTGGAGCTGCTCAACGCCCAGCTTCCCCCCCACGACTACACCCAGTGGAAGGCCCAGGTGTTCTCCCGCAAGGAGCTGCCCCTGAAAAAGGACGATGTGCTCCACGCCCACGAGGTGCTGGAGACCATCCAGGACCTCACCGACGGCAAGGCCATCATCGCCACCGACGTGGGCCAGCATCAGATGTGGTCCTGTCAATACTACCACTTCTCCCGCCCCGGCCAGCTGCTCACCAGCGGCGGCTTCGGCACCATGGGCTTCGGCCTGGGGGCCGCCATGGGAGCCAAGGTGGGCAACCCGGACCAGATCGTGGTCCACTGCACCGGAGACGGCTGCTTCCGCATGAACTGCCATGAGCTGGCCACCTTAGAGCATTACCACATCCCGGTGATCACCGTCATCTTCAACAACGGCACTCTGGGCATGGTTCGCCAGTGGCAGAACCTCATCTATAACAAGCGATTCTCCCAGACCGACCTGGACCGCGGCCCCGACTTTGTCAAGCTGGCCGAGGCCTACGGCCTCAAGGGCTTCCGGGCCGGAACCCAGGCGGAATTTGAAGAGGCCTTCCGTCAGGCCCTTCAGGCCGGCTGCGGCTGCGTCATCGACTGTGCCATCCGCATGGATGCCATGGTCCACCCCATGGTCAGTGCCGGTACCCCCGTCACCGACTTCATCTTGGACTGAGAGGAGGGCCACTATGAACAATCCCGTTACCCGACACACCCTGTCTGTACTGGTGGAAAACACCCCCGGCGTCCTCTCCCAGGTCTCCCGGCTCTTCTCCCGCAAGGGGTACAACATCGAGTCTCTGGCCGTGGGCACCACCGACGACCCCGAGGTGTCCCGTATCACCATTGAGGTGACCTGCGACAACCTGATGATCGAGCAGATCATCAACCAGCTGCGCAAGCTCTTCTGTGTCTACTCCGTGCGACTGCTTCCCCCCGCCTCCTCCATTCGGAGGGAGCTGGTGCTCATCAAGGTCAAGGCCGAGGGCCGGGACGTGCGCAACGAGGTGATTCAGATCGCCAACATCTTCCGTGCCACCATCATCGACGTGTCCACCAAGAGCCTGACCCTGGCGGTCATCGGCCAGGAGTCCAAGGACGACGCTCTGGAAAAGCTTCTGTGTGAGTTCGGCATCCTCGAGCTGGTGCGCACCGGTATGGTGGCTTTGGAGCGCGGCGAGGCCACCATCAACGACAACGACGACAACAAAGAGACCGACGAATTTGATCTTGGTAAAAATGTGCTCTAATTTTACATATTCAACCTTCAAAGGAGTGTTTTATCATGGCTAAGATGTACTACGAAAAGGATTGCGACCTCAACTACCTCACTGGCAAGAAGATTGCCATCGTGGGTTACGGCTCCCAGGGCCACGCCCACGCCATGAATCTGCGTGATTCCGGCTGTGACGTGATCATCGGCCTGTACAAGGGCGGCAAGAGCTGGCCCGTGGCAGAGAAGGACGGCTTCACCGTTATGGAGACCGCCGAGGCCACCAAGATCGCCGATATCATCATGATCCTCATCAACGACGAGCGTCAGGCCGATATGTATAAGAAGGACATCGCCCCCTACCTCACCGCCGGCAAGGCCCTGGCCTTCGCCCACGGCTTCAACATCCACTACGGCCAGATCAAGCCCCCCGCCGACGTGGACGTGTTCATGATCGCCCCCAAGGGCCCCGGCCACACCGTCCGCTCCCAGTTCGTGGCGGGCAAGGGCGTGCCCTGCCTCATCGCCGTGGAGCAGGACGCCACCGGAAACGCCTACCAGATCGGCCTGGCCTATGCCGCTGGCATCGGCGGCGCCCGTGGCGGCGTGATGGAGACCACCTTCGCCGACGAGACCGAGACCGACCTGTTCGGTGAGCAGGCCGTGCTGTGCGGCGGCGTGGTGGAGCTGATGCGCCTGGGCTTCGAGACCCTGGTGGAGGCCGGTTACGCCCCTGAGAACGCCTACTTCGAGTGCATCCACGAGATGAAGCTGATCATCGACCTCATTAACAAGGGCGGCGTAGCCATGATGAACTACTCCATCTCCGACACCGCCGAGTACGGCGAGTACGTCTCCGGCCCCCGTGTCCTGCCCTACGAGCAGACCAAGGCCAACATGAAGGCCGTGCTCACCGACATCCAGAACGGCAAGTTCGCCGGGGCCTGGATTGCCGAGAACAAGAATGGCCGCACCTTCTTCAACGCCTCCCGCCGCCAGCTGGCCCGCCACCCCATGGAGACCGTGGGCGCCGAGCTGCGTAAGAATATGCTGTGGGGCGACGACGCCGATCCCGACACCGCTTCCAACTAATTCAAAACCTCAAAAGCGGCCTGACCCCCTAGGGCCAGGCCGCTGTTACTTCTCTTTTTGTTCCTCTGCCCTGGAATATCCCTGCCAGCCTGGCAGGGACGCTCCGCTGGGGTCTCTTTCTCAGCGATGAGAAAGAGACGAAAGAATCGCCAAAGGCGGGGCCTTCCCCCGCCTTGTGGAATCCACCCCGCGGTACGGGGTGGATGTGCGTCTTTCTCTGTTCGGCCCTTGGCCCGGTGGGGTCACATAGATGGCGTGGAGATTCTACCGAACGTACCTGCTTCTCTGTGTGGTTGCCCTTCTGTTGCCAGGGCCTTACCCTGGTGTGCAACTGTTCCCAGTTGCCGGAAGCCTAGCTGACGGCGGCGGGAACGCCGCTTCTCCAGGGTAGGCCCGGATATAGAAACCGCCCAGCCATAGGGCCCGCTGCCCAAGGTGGCCTGGTGTGGTGGCAGTACAAGGTGCCACAGCAAGGGTAACGGGCCGAACGTAGTCTTGACGCATTTACAGCCTTGCACCCCAGGGGGGTACTTAGGGGGGAACGCCCTAAGCGGGTTTTGGTTCCTTTTGCCCGTTCAAAAGGAACCCCCAGCGGGAAGCGTCCCCGCCAGGCTGGCAAGCCTGTACCCGAGGACAAATAGAACAGCACTCCCGCCATCTGCCGGATGGCTCACCCCTTCCTCTATCTATGGGAAGTTTTCCATACAAAAACTACTCAAAGGAGTTTTTCCCTATGCGCTCTGATGTTGTGAAAAAAGGCATCCCCGCCGCCCCCAACCGCTCCCTGCTCTACGCCCTGGGTTACACCAAGGAGGAGCTGGAGCGGCCTCTCATCGGCGTGGTATGCTCCTATAACGAGATCGTCCCCGGCCACATGAACCTGGACAAGATCGCCGAAGCCGTGAAGGCCGGTGTCCGGGCCGCCGGAGGCACCCCCGTGGAAGTGCCCGCCATCGCCGTGTGCGACGGCATCGCCATGGGCCACGTAGGCATGAAGTACTCCCTGGTCACCCGGGACCTCATTGCCGACTCCACCGAGGCCCTGGCCATGGCCCACCAGTTCGACGGCCTGGTGATGATCCCCAACTGTGACAAGAACGTCCCCGGCCTGCTCATGGCAGCTGCCCGGGTGAACATCCCCACCATCTTCTGCTCCGGCGGCCCCATGCTGGCAGGCAAGCTGCCCGACGGTCGCCGCACCTGCCTGTCCCACATGTTTGAAGCCGTGGGCGCCTACTACGCCGACAAGCTGGACGAGGCCGGGGTGGAGGAGTACGAGAACGCCGCCTGTCCCACCTGCGGCTCCTGCTCCGGCATGTACACCGCCAACTCCATGAACTGCCTCACCGAGGCCATCGGCATGGGCCTCAGAGGCAACGGCACCATCCCCGCCGTGTGGTCCGCCCGTCTGCGTCTGGCCAAGCACGCCGGTATGCAGGTGATGGAACTGGTGAAGCGAGACATCAAGCCCCGGGATATCATGACCCCCGCAGCCTTCCACAACGCCGAGACGGTGGACATGGCCCTGGGCTGCTCCACCAACACCATGCTCCACCTGCCCGCCATCGCCCACGAGTGCGGCATTGAGCTGGATTTGGATATGTCCAACCAGATTTCCGCCAACACCCCCAACCTGTGCCACCTGGCCCCCGCCGGGGAGAGCTACATGGAGGACCTGGAGCAGGCAGGCGGCGTGTACGCCGTCATGGCCGAGCTGACCAAGAAGGGCCTTCTCAACACCGACGTGATGACCGTCACCGGCAAGACCATGGGTGAAAATCTGGAGGGCGTTGTGAACCGGGACCCGGAGACCATCCGCCCCATCGACCACCCCTACTCCGCCGACGGCGGCATCGCCGTCCTGAAGGGCAATCTGGCCCCCGAGGGCTGCGTGGTCAAGCGCTCCGCCGTGGCCCCTGAGATGATGACCCACCAGGGCCCCGCCCGGGTCTTTGACTGCGAGGACGACGCCATTGAGGCCATCTACGCCGGGAAGATCGTCCCCGGCGACGTGGTGGTCATCCGCTACGAGGGCCCCAAGGGCGGCCCCGGTATGCGGGAAATGCTCAACCCCACCTCCGCCATTGTGGGCATGGGCCTGGGCTCCTCGGTGGCCCTCATCACCGATGGCCGCTTCTCCGGCGCCACCCGTGGCGCTGCCATCGGCCACGTGTGCCCCGAGGCCGCGCAGGGCGGCCCCATCGCCCTGGTGGAGGACGGCGACCTCATCACCGTGGATATTACGGGCTGCGCCATCACCCTCCACGTGGACGAGGAAACTCTGGCCGCCCGAAAGGCCGCCTGGGTGTGCCCGCCTCCCAAGGTGACCACTGGTTATCTGGCCCGGTACGCCAAGCTGGTGACCTCCGCCAGCCGGGGCGCTGTGCTGGAGTAAGCAGCGTTTCTCTCTTCCATAATGTCAAACATGCCCGGCGCATCCTGAGGGAGCGCCGGGCATGTTCTTTCATTCCATTTCCAGATTTGGGTTGATGCGCCGGACATAGGCATCAAATTGTGGCACCGTAAAGTCGATTTCTCCGTGTGATGTGGGATAAATCATGCCCTTGCTGATGAGTTGTGCCCGGATGGGGGAGATGGAGGACACCGACTTATTCATCAGTTTCGCCACATTGGCAATGGTACAGGGGAGCTTGCCGCACTTGACCATAGCAGCGATAAATGCCTTTTCCCGTGGGGTACACCGCTGGTAGCGCACAGCGAAAAATCCCTTGTCCAGCAGCTCCCAGAACTTCGGCTCAGCCTCTTGGACATCCTCCAAGGTAATCGTGGGCTTGTCCGGAGTGACTTGCCACACAGAACTGCACATCTGCTGGATGAAATACGGATAGCCCCCTGTCTGGGCTATGATATGCTCCACAGCGGCGCTGTCATACGCCACCTCAAAGTCCTCCGCAGGCACCGTAATCGCTGCGGCAGCCTCCTCCGGTTTCAGCGGTCCCACTACTTCATACTGAAACAGCCGCTCGGCATAGGAGCACGCCTCCCCCACCTCCTGTAAAATCTTAGGAAGGCCCGCACAAAAGGCCATAATGGGCAGTCGCAGCTGATTGCAGCGGTGTAGGGCCACGATGAGACCCGCAATTTCCTCTCGTCTCAGATATTGCATCTCGTCAATAAACAGACAAATGGTGTCTCCGGAACTCTGAGCGGCCTTGCCCAGCTGGGTCATCAGATCGGTCAGGTCGTTGGAATACACCCCACTGACAAACCCCGCCTCGGGGTCCACCCCAAAGGAAACTTCCCCCTCCTCCAGCTTATACTGGATGCGAAACGCCTTCAGGAGGGCAAGAAACCTGCGGGCAAAATCCTTTGCCGTGGTCTGAAAGCTCACCTCGTGGGCAATGCGTTGTAGAGAGACCAGCAGATTTTGGGTGAATTTCCCATCCGAATCCGCCTCGATGTGGTCAAATAAAATCCCATAGCCCTCCGCACTGTTCTCGATGGTGTTGAGGAGAACGGTTTTTCCCACTCCACGTAATCCATAATAAATCATGGACTGCTGGGGATATCTTTTTTGAAGCGCCAGCAAGCTCTGCTCCGCATGGGAGATTAGCCCCTCACGCCCCGCCAAATACGAGGGCATGAATCCGGCCCCTGGCGTATAGGGATTCGAATGCGTCATGGTAAACCTCCTTCGCCACAGCAGCGATACGAATCTATTGCAAAATATACGGTTTTTTTCGCCCTGTGTTTCCTTGTTCTTCCTGAGTATAGTATACCCCTTGGGGTATGTCTCTGTCAATGGACGTTCCTCGCAAAAAGGCTGCAACAGGCACCTTCCGGGTGTCTGTTGCAGCCTTTTACACGATATTTCGCCAAATGCCCCAGAGCAGAAGCACCACGGCCATGCCGCTCCACACCAGGGTCTCCCACCGGGCGGTGGGGACGCTGCCCCGGCGGACATACACCACGGCACGATAGCCCAGCAGCCCCCCCAGGAGGGGCAGCAAAAGGAGCAGGACCGGATTGGCCTTCCAGGCCCCGGAAACGTCCAGCCGCAACAGGGCCAGACACATGCGGGTCACACCACACCCGGGACATTGCAGCCCAGTGATGGCGTGGAAGGGGCAGGGAATGGACAGGTGGGTCAAGTTGACCCACAGGGCATACCCTATCCCTACCGCCGCCACCAGCAACAGCCCGGTGAGCAGGCGGTGCAGTCGCTGTCCAGGGGTCATGGTCAGAAGTTGGGGGTATACTTGTTCAGCTCATTTTGGATGAGGGCCAGGGTAACCAGGCCAAATCCAAAGATATTGAGCAGCAGGAAGATGATGGGGAAAGAACCGGGGGCCACGCCGTGGTCGCCTCGGGCGCCATCCAGCTTATCGCCCATGCTCCATGCCCAGTAGTAGCCGTAGATGCCACAGGTGATCAGGCTGAACACCAGGGACAACCCGCCGGAGGTTCCGGGGCGGTTGGTAACTCGGCCCACATCGTCGGTGGCCACCACGAACCAGTACATCCCGTAAATGCCGCAGGTGATGATGGACAGGACAATACACTTGGCAATGCTTCTGTTTTGACTCATGTCGATCTCTCCTTTCTCTTGCCCTCAGGATACCATAGCCCAGGTGGTTTGTCTATAAAAATCGCCCGTCAGAGCAGCTCTGACGGGCGGTGTTTTTTTAGGGGATTTGACTAAATTCTCGTGCTTTAGCCCTGCTTCAGCGCCTGGGCCAGCTGGTCGGGGCAGGAGGTGGGCTTGGAGCCGCAGTGGATGCCCTCCATGCGGGAGATGGCCTCCTCACAGGTCATGCCCACCAACAGGGAGGAAATACCCTGGAGGTTTCCGTTGCAGCCGCCCACCACGCGCACGGCCTTGATGACGTCGTTGTCCACGTCAATTTCCATCTCGCGGGAGCAGACGCCCCGGGGGATATAGTGAATGGTTTTCATAGTCATATTCTCCTTCCTGGTGCATAGGCTTGTCTAGGGCGTATCTGAAAACAAAGGAATCGACGAATTTTCCACTAGCAACAGACAGATACAAGGCAAAAAACGCAGGAATCCTGGATGGATTCCCAGGATTTTTAACGCAGTAGCTGGCGTTGATGGTTGGAAAAGTCAAGAATTCCGGCTTTTCAGATCGCCCTCAGGTCACAGAACGATCAGGCCATAGCGGTTGCTCAGTTCCCGCAGCTCCTCGGCGTCCAAGTCGCCGGTGCCGTCATAAAAGGCCCGGCCCTGGTAGTAGCGCAGGGCCTGCTCCAACAGCTGAGGCACGTCCGACCACAGGCACAGGGCCTTGTTGACGGCGTACTGGTGCTCGGCGAAGATGTCCACGTCGTCCTGCTCCAGAATGGAGATCTTCACAGCGCCCACCGGGTCGTCCTCCGCCTCGATGATGTCCTCCAGCAGCTTGGGGGTGCACTCCAGTTCCTCTCCCACGTCCACCGTACGGGTGACAAAACAGGGGGAGGTGCCGGTGGCACAGGGGATGACGTCGGGGTCCTTTTCCTGCACCACATAGGGGTAGGTCACCACGTCCCCGTCCACCACGTAAAACAGCGGCACGCTGGCATAGCGGGACAGCTCTTCCAGCTGCTCCAGGGCCAGCTCCTTGGGACAGTTGAGGCCAAAGGCGGCGGCGCCCATGCCCTCTGCCACAAACAGGGCGGCCAGCATATGCACCCGGGTGGCGGACTCGCCCTCCTCGTTGCAGGACCAGGACACCCACAGGGGGCCGTAGCCCAGCTCTCGGGCGGCCAGAATGGCGGCCCGGCACTCGGCCATGCCGATCATGCAGTTGATGTGTACAGGGCCCTGTCCCGCCCCCAGCTGGGCACGGTATTCCTCTACCAGGTGGTCAAATTCCGCCTCTCCGGCGGGTGGCACGTCCAGCCCCAGAGGGCCGACACGCCGCTGAAATATGGGAACCGCTGCATCCATGTGTTCCATGTTGTACTCCTTCATTTTGGTTGGGTCTCAGTGTTGCTTGCGCAGTCTTTCTAAGGGGGTAGTATATCAAATTCTGTCGTCCATGGCAAGGGCATCCCCCAACAAAAGGGGGAGCAGAGGCTCGAACAAGACCCCCTCCCGCACGTCGGTGCCCAGGGCAGCGGTGTAGGAGGCACAGCGGGTGATGAAGTGGGCCGCTCGGCTCACACCCCGCTCCAGGCTCTCCCCCATCACCAGGCTGCCCGTGAGCACAGCGGCAAACAGGTCTCCGGTGCCCGGGTACTCCCCGGGCGCCCGCACCGCCACAGTGGTGCCGCTGGCTCCCGTGGTGTGGTCAAACCACACCGCTCCGGTATAGCCCGGCTCGGGGGTCACCCCGGTGACCACCACCGACCGCTGTCCCTGGCCGGACAGCTCCACGGCCAGGTCTTCCCCCCGCTGGTCCAGCAGAGCATCGGGAGCCAGACCCAGGAGAATGGCCGCCTCGGTGAGGTTGGGGGTGATCACATGGGCCTTCTGGCACAGGTCCCCCATGGCCTGGGCCATCTCGGTGGTGATGGAGGTATACAGCTTGCCGTGGTCTCCCAGCACCGGGTCCACCACCACCTGGGTGTTCTCCCCGGACAGCCGCTCCACCGCCTCCATGGCCTGGTGGATTTGGGCAGCGCTGGCCATGTATCCGGTGTAAATGCCGTCAAAGCGCAGGCCCAGCTCCTCCCAGTGGCGCAGGGTGCCGTCCACCTGCCCGGTGAGGTCGGTGCGCTGGACGGGACCAAAGCCGCCGGTATGGGTGGAGAGCACCGTCCCCGGCAGGGGACAGCACTGCATGCCCATCACCGACAGCACCGGGAGAATCACCGCCAGGGAACACCGCCCATAGCAGGACAGATCGTGTATGGCCGCTACCTTTCGCATTTGCATCTACCTCATCTTCGTTTTACACACCATTATACCCTCCCCACTGGGGAGTGGCAACGGGCTTTCTTTACAAACTCGCCCGCCCTTGCTATACTGGAAAAAAGCAAAAACCACAGATTCTAAGGAGGATTTCCATGAAACAGCTCGCTTGTTTTCTCACAGCCGGCGCCATGCTCCTCACCCTGTGCGCATGCTCTGGCTCCCCCGCTTCTTCCCCCTCTCCCGACCCCACGCCCACGGTGGAGCC
>NZ_NFKO01000034.1:0-21018 GCF_002160435.1 Pseudoflavonifractor sp. An176
TTCAGATTCCACCTCACGATGGACACCCTTGCCTTCGGCTAACAGTTCCTACTGCCAAGTCTGTAGTGGACTTTCACCACCAAGTTATTGCCCATGCCGGGCGCACCATCAAAAAATCGGCCGGAGAAACCCTCCGGCCGATTTTGGCGTGTCAGACTCGCTTGGTGGGAATGAGCAGAATCATTCCCTCCGGCACCGTCTCAGAGGCCAGCTCATTGGCGGTGCAGATATCCTGGATGGTGGCACCGCAGGCCTTGGCCACATCCCACAACTGCTCTCCCGCATCCACCCGGCGAATGACCAGGGAGGGGCGGCTACACGGGCCCTCATAGGCACCCGTAGAAGCCACAGAGCTGACACACAGCAGCTCTTCCTCCTTGGTGGTCAGCCAGCGGAACTCCAACTCAAAACGCAGATCAATGCCGCCGCTGACGGCCGCCGCAGTTAAATCACCCACAGCTCTACAGTGTACCTTGCGCTGGCACCCCTCCGGGATTTGATAGGGACAGGTGACCAGGACGCTGTCCGTAGCCCCACGCAGCTCTCCCTCCTCGTCCAAATACAGCATGTGTACTTGAATCTGGGCGGCTAGCTCGTTGCCGTGCTCTCCGCTGCGCTGGGTCACTTCCTTGACCACGGCGAAGCTGTCCAGCACCTGCTTGGCCTCCACCGAGGTCTGATAGAAGTGGCGGACACTCTGGCTGGTGCCGCCTGTCTCCGCCAGGGTACACAGAGGGCAGGGGGAGCGCTGGGCATCCAGCCGACAGCTCACAGAATACACGTCGGAGAGTAGCGTCACCTCCCGCTCCATACGAACCACCGCCTGGGCGCAGGCCTCCACGGTGACCTCCAGTTCTCCCTCTCGCAGGCGACAGTCCACGCTTTTCAGGCGCACGTCCACCTGAGAGCCCTGGTCACCCGCCTCCTGCTCCACGTCCAGCACCTGGGAGAAGGGGAGCTCGAAACAGGTGGAAGTGACGCTGTCCCCGCACTGGTACACCAGGTACAGCTTCACAGACCCTTTTACCACCAGCTTACGACCGATGAGCTTTCCCTCCATCACGTCCAGCTGTGGACGGCACAGCAGCAGCTGCTGCACCTCTCCCTTAGAGGGGGGCATGCGCACCAAGTCGGAAAAGAGGAAGGGTTTCTCCACCACCCCGGTGATCACAATGTCCCGAGCGGGCAAAAGCCGCTTTTCCAAGCTCCCCTCTGGGCCGCCCTGGACGTCGGTGTTCACCTCTTTGGCCGCCAGCTCATAGGCGGTGAGCTCCACCATAATTTCCGCCCGGGCCACCACTTTTCTGGGATTGATCGCCCGGGCATCCGCGAAGGTGACCGTAGCGCTGGATTGTACCACCGTGGTGGTACGCAGCGATGGATGGTCTTTCAGGCATTGGAAGGGGATGGCCACCTCCAAGGTCTTGGGCAGCTGCTCCCCCTCGGGAATGTAGAACACCGTGGTCTGGATGGTGCCTGTCAGCCGCACCGTCCCCTCTCCCGGCTCACAGTCCCGCACATACACCCGCCCCACCGCCGTGACGATGCGGGCAATATCCGGGTAAGTATCCGGCACAATGCTCTCCAATGTCTCCTCCTGGGTCACCGCAGTGTCCAGAACCTGGCGGTATCCCTCCAGCACCACAGGCTGTAACTCCATATCCATAGACATCCTCCCTTTGTCCACATTCTGAGGTATCTATATGACCATGGAGGCCGGGATATGCCCTCAACCCGAGATGCCGAAAATCCGGCGCATAATCCCACACAGGGCTTTGGGAAACTTCACAACTACGATCCGCATAAACAACAGCCTCTCCTTTCCATGCTGAAATCTACTACAGCATATGTAAGAAGAGGCTGTCTGGTTCCTGATCCAATTTATTTTTCCCACTGGGGGCGGGACTTCACTTGATCGTACAGGCGCACATAGCTCTGGTAGCGACTGGGAGCGATGGCACCGTTGTCCACCGCCTCCCGCACCGCACAGCCCCGCTCCTTGACGTGGGCACATCCCACAAAGCGGCACTGTTCCAGATAAGGATGAAATTCCCGGAAAGTGTTGGCCAGCTCCTCCTTGGGGATGAGTTCCATCTGTTCCACATCAAAAGCAGAGAATCCGGGGGTATCTGCCACTAATCCGCCCCCTACGCGGAACAACTCCACGTGGCGGGTGGTGTGGCGGCCACGGCCCAGCTTTTCGCTGACCTGACCCACCTTCAAGCCGAATTGCGGGCACAGGGCGTTGAGCACGCTGGACTTGCCCACACCGGAATTTCCAGTGAATGCGGAGATCTTCCCATCCAGAACCCCCAGCAGCTGCTCCAGGCCCTCGCCCGTCTGGGCACTGATGGCAAAGGACTGAAATCCAGCCCTCTGATACAGCTCTACCAGCTGAGTGGCGGGCTCTAGATCGCACTTGTTAAAGCAGATGATGGGCTGGCACCCCTTGTACTCCGCCAGAGACACCATCCGGTCGATGAGAAATGGGTCCGTGACCGGGATAGCCCCGGAGGCCAAAATTACCAGTTGGTCCATATTGGCCACCATAGGCCGCTGGAACTGATTGGAGCGGGGCAGGACCTCATCCACCATCCCAGTTCCGTCCTCGGTCACCGTAATGGCCACGTGGTCCCCCACCAGAGGGGTGATCTTCTGGTGGCGCAGCTTGCCACGGCCCCGGCAGGTGATGGGCTCTTGCTCTGCCCCCACGTCCACATAATAGAAGCCGCTGAGGGCCTTAATGATGGTACCCGTCATACGTTAAAACTCCAAATTATAGCTCTCTACTTGCACCCCGTCGATTTCAATGGTCACTCGCTTGGTGGTGCCGGGACTCTGGGTCACTTCACGGGAGAAGTCTCCCTTCTCATCGGCATTCCACTTGCCGTCAAAGACGGTGGTGGAACCCAACGTCACCTTCAAATCAATGGTACCGGAGTAGTCGCTGAGGTCCACGGTGATGGTCTTCTTCACCGGGGCGTCTGTGGTCACCACCGGGGGATTGGTGACAGGAGGCTGGGTGGCCTCTGGGCCAAGGCTGACTTGGAGGTCAATGGTGGTACCAGGGTCCACCATGGTTCCCTTTTCAATACTCTGCCACATCACCTTGCCGGCGGCATAGGTGTCGCTGTGATACTCCTTCACATTGGCCTTGAGCCCCTGCAACTCCAGCTGGGCCTTCACCTGCTCCAGGCTCAAATCCACGTAATTGCCCACAGCAACCTTTTGATTCTCCTTGCCCTTGCTGACCACCAGGGTCACCTCGTCCCCCTCTTCCAGCTCGGTATCCTTCTTGGGGGTATAGGAGATGATATAGCCCTCTTCCGTGGTGGAGGAATACTCTTCCTCTGTGACCACTTTGAGTTTCATATCCTCCTCCAGCTTCTTCAATGCCCGTTCCAGTTCCCAACCCGTGACGTCAATCATCTTCAGTTCCTCTGTTCCGCCACTGATGGTGACGGTGATGGTGGACTTACCATCCTTGACCTTTTCATCGGCCTCAGGGGTCTGCTCGCAGATCTGGTCCTTCTCATACTCCTCGTTGAACACCGTCTCGCCCACCTCAATGGTGAAATCGCCCAGGATGGAGGGGTCCTTTTCCAACTCCTCCAGGGTATAGCCCAACAGATTGGGTACGGTGTACTCCTTGGCCGGAGCAAAGATGGCACCTCGGATGAAATTAAAGAGGAAGATCACAATACCCACTACGAAGATAAGGATAGCCGCCACGGCCACCGCAATGGGCGGAAGCTTGACACGGCCTCCGAACAGCTTGATGCGCTCGGTCCGCTCTCCCTCCTCGTCATAGTACTCGTCATCCTCGTCGTACAATGCTCCAGTGTCGTCGGAGACTGGTTGCTGCTGCTCCGGCTCCCGGGCACCGGGAACGGGGATCACCCGAGTGGGCTCCTCGATGTTGTCGATACGGATGGTGTCCGAGGGAACGGCATCGGGATTTTTCTGAAACTCCGTCACCGCATCCAACATATCCTGAGCGGAAGCATAGCGCTGGTTGGGATTGGGGGCCATGGCCTTCATGGTGATGGCCTCCAGACCCACGGGGATATCAGGATTCAATTCCCGAGGCTGAATGGGAATGGAGTTGATGTGCTGAATGGCAATGAGCACCGGGGTCTCGCCCTCAAAGGGCAGCCGCCCGGTGAGCATCTCATAGAGCATGACGCCCACAGAGTACAGGTCAGACCGCCCGTCGATGTGGCTGCCCTTGGCCTGCTCCGGGGAGATATAATGCACCGACCCGATGGCCTCCTGGGTCAGGGTGGCCTGAGAGGACGTCAGGCGGGCAATGCCAAAGTCGGCCACCTTAATGCTCCCGTCCCGCAGCACCAGAATGTTGTGGGGCTTGATATCCCGGTGGATGATGCCCCGGCTGTGGGCGTGGTCCAGTGCCCGCAGCACCTGGGAGATAAAGTGCAGGGCCTCCTGCCACTTCAAGGGCGTGCCGCGCTTTTGCATATATTGCTTCAAGGTCATGCCGTCAATGAGCTCCATGACGATGTAGTTGAGCCCATCGCTCTGGCACACGTCATAGACACCCACAATATTGACATGGGACAGCATGGCAACCGCCTGAGACTCCGCCTGGAACCGACGGCGGAACTCCGCGTCGCTGGCCAGCTCTGGCTTTAGGATCTTGATGGCCACCAGCCGATTGAGCCGATGGCAGCGGGCCTTATACACCACGGCCATGCCACCCACGCCAATACGCTCTAAAATCTCATAGCGATTGTCGAGCATTTTACCTATGTATTGATCCATGGTAAATGTTCCTCCTCGTTGTGGTTCACCGCTGCGCCATGACAATGGTTACATTGTCCGGCGCACCGTGCTCCAACGTCATACGCATCATACTGCGGCACCGCTCCTCCAGGGGGCGCTGCTCCACAGCCTGCTCCAGCAAAACCTGGTCGGTGAGAACGTTGGACAGGCCGTCGCTGCACAGCAGCAGGCTGTCCCCCTCCTGCCAGGTCACATGGTAACAATCTGCCGTCACATCCCGGTCCACACCCAGTGCCCGGGTAATCAGGTTCTTCTTGGGGTGGGTGCGGGCCTGCTCCGGGGTGATATCCCCCCGAGAGACCAGCATCTGCACCAGGGAGTGGTCACAGCTGACCTGCTGAATCTCCCCGTCGTGGATGTGATAGCAGCGGCTATCCCCTACATTGATCACATAGGCCTCCTGATCCAGCAGCAGCGCCGCCACCAGGGTGGTCCCCATCCCCCGATACTGCTCATCGGTGCGGGAGAGCTGGTAGACGTGGGTATTGGCCTGGTCACAGGCCTGGCGGAGCAGCTGGGTACAGTCCTGCTCCCCCTCCGGGACCCCATCCTGGCACAGCTCCTCCAGTTTCGCAGCAAAACTCTCCACTGCAATGGCGCTGGCCACATTGCCCGCTCGCGCGCCGCCCATACCGTCGCAGACCACCGCAATGGCCACCTGCTCGCTGAGCTGGCGCACGGCATAGCTGTCCTGGTTCTCACTGCGTACCGAGCCGATATCCGTCATTCCAAATATGTTCATAGGGCTTCGTCCTTTCCGGGCTGGAGCTGATCTTGCTGCATGTGCTTCCGGCGCAGCTGACCACAGGAGGCGTCAATGTCGCCCCCCAGCTTACGCCGTACGGTGGCTGTGACGCCCTGGGATTCCAACCGTTTCTGGAATTGCCGCACCCGGCGGCTGGGCTTGAGGGGAGACTCCTCCACGTGGTTCAGGGGAATCAAATTCACATGTCCAGGCTGACCCCGCAGCAGCTTCACCAGCAGGTCCGCCTGCTGGTCGCCGTCATTGATGCCGTCGATCATGGCGTACTCGTAGGAGATACGCCGTCCCGTCTGCTGGAAGTACCGCCGACAGGTGTCCATCAGCAGGTCTACCCCCACGCCCCGGTTCACCGGCATCAGCTTGGAGCGGGTCTCGTCGTCGGGGGCGTGAAGGGATACGCTTAGCGTTAATTGTAACCCCAACTGTGCCAATTTGTCAATTTTCTTCACCAGGCCACAGGTGGACAGGGAGATGTGGCGCATGCCGATGTTTACACCCTGAGGGTGGTTAACCAGGTGTAAAAATTGGATCACATTGTCAAAATTGTCCAGAGGCTCCCCAATTCCCATCATCACAATGTTGGAAATCTCCGCCCCGCTGTCCAACTGAGTAAAAATGATCTGGTCTAAAATTTCGCTGGGCTGCAAGTCCCGGACCTTTCCGCCCAGGGTGGAGGCGCAGAACTTACACCCCATGTTGCACCCCACCTGACAGGACACGCACACGGTATTCCCGTGCTGATAGCGCATGAGCACCGTCTCCACGCAGTTGCCGTCCCGCAGCCGCCACAGGTATTTGATGGTGCCGTCTAAGGCGGACTGCTGCTTGCGCTCCACAATGGGGGCGGTGATGTAGCACTGCTCCTTCAAGGTCTCCCGCAAGGTCTTGGGCAAATCGGTCATCTGGTCAAAGGAGGTCACGCCACGGTGCAGCCACTGAAAAATCTGCTTGGAGCGAAAGGCGGGCTGTCCCAACTCCTTGAGATACGCCCCTAGTTGGTCTGGCAGCATGGATTTGATGTCGATCACGGCTTAGCCCTCCTTCTTTCGCAGACGGGCCACGAAAAAGCCGTCTGTGTGATGTATATGGGGCCAGAACGTCATCATGCCTTCCTGGCGCCCAAAATGGGGCAAATCAAATGCCTCCAACGTAAATTCCGGGTGTTGCTGCAAAAACCACGCCACCACGTCCTGATTTTCCCGCTCCCGCAGGGTGCAGGTGGCGTAGATCATCACTCCGCCGGGGCGCACATAGGCCGCGCAGTTGTCCACGATGCCCTTTTGCACCTGGGGCAGCCCATCCAGAGGTTTGGGGTCCTTGTAGCGGATGTCCGGCTTCTTGCGGATGATACCCAAACCTGAGCAGGGTACATCCACCAGCACCGTATCAAACCGCTCCACCCAATCCTCCCGGCGCTGGGCGGCGCTTTGCAGCTGGGCGGTCAGAATGGACAGGCCCAGACGGCTAGCCCCCGCCTCCAGCAACCCGATCTTGTGGGGATGAATGTCACAGGAGGTAATCTCCCCCTGATTGTTCATGTCCACGCCAGCGGCAAAAGACTTGCCGCCGGGCGCGGCACAGCAGTCCAGCACCCGCTGGCCCGGCTGGACATGTGCTGCCGTCACGGCCAGGCGGGCTGCCGCATCCTGGATGTAGAAATAGCCCTTCTGGTAGGCGCTCAGCCGCTCCATATCTCCGGTACCACTCAGCAGCAGGCAGCCTTCCAGCCAGGGGTGACGCTGTACCTCCACCCCGTCCCGCTCCAGCTCCTCCACCGCCTGGTCCACGGTGCATACCACCGTGTTTACCTGGGCCGTGGTGGGGGGCTGGCAGTTGTCTGCCTGGGCCCAGGCCTTCACGCCGTCCACGCCCAGCACCTGGGCAAACTCCTCCACCAGCCACCGGGGGTGGCTGGTCTGGAGGGCGATGGTCTCCAGCTCGTCCTTCCCCTTGGGAAGAGGCAAGGGCATGTCCCGGAGGATACCCCGGAGCACACCATTGACCATCCCAGCCGCTCGGGGGTTGCGGCAGTGCTTTTTCGTCAACTGGACCCCTTCATTCACCGCCGCACTGGGTGGAATCTTGTCCATATACAGGATTTGATACAGGGAGAGGCGCAGAATGGACAGCACCTTGGGTTCCAGTTTTTTCAGGCCACCAGTGCATCGGCGTTCCAGATACCAGTCCAAAGTCATCCGGGTTTGGAGCACGCCAAAGCACAGCCGAGTGGCCAAGGCGGCATCCCGACGGTCCAGGGCGCTCTCTTTCAGTATTCGCTTCAAATGTCCCTCAGACCAGGCCCCCTGCTTATCACAGGCTGTCAGGGTTAGCATGGCCGCTTCTCTGGCAGAACCCATAGGTAAACTCCTCTCAGATGGCTTCCTTCTCCTCCAGGGGGTGGCCCAGCAAAAAGGCGTGGGCCGCCATGGCTTTCTTCCCGTCGGGTTGAAGCTCCAAAATTTCCAATACCGTGCCCTCTCCACAGGCCACCCACAGGCCACGCTTGTCTGCCTTGACGCAGGTGCCAGGGGCCTGGGTCGTCTGTTCGGTTCCCACCGCCGTGCGGATGATCTTGCACCGCACGCCGTCCACTACTGCCGTGGCGGCGGGCCAGGGAGTCAGGCCCCGCACCTGGTTGTGGATTTGGGTGGCAGTATGGGTCCAGTCAATGGGGGACAGGGCCCGGGAGAGCATGGGGGCGTAGCAGGACTGGGCATCGTCCTGGGGTACTGCCACCGCCGTTCCCTGCTCCAACTGCTCCAGCACCTGGGGCAACAGGTCTGCCCCCATCTGAGCCAGACGGTCGTGGAGCTGCTGGGCGGACTCATTGAGATCAATGGGCGTGGCGGCGCTGGCCAGCATGTCGCCGGTGTCCAGCCCCTCTGCCATATACATGATGGTCACTCCGGTCTCGCTCTCCCCGTTGAGGATGGCCCAGTTGATGGGGGCTGCACCCCGGTACTTAGGGAGGAGAGAGGAGTGGACGTTGATGCACCCCAGAGGGGGTAACTGCAAAATATCCACGGGGAGGATTTTGCCGTAGGCCGCCACCACAATGAGCTGGGGAGCCAGCTCTCGCAGCTGCTCCAGGGCGCTTCCACCCCGCAGGGTGGTGGGCTGGAATACAGGAATTCCCACCGACAAGGCATACTCCTTCACAGGAGGCGGCAGCAGCTTCATGCCGCGGTTTTTGGGCTTGTCCGGCTGAGTGAAGACTCCACACACCTCATGGCCATCCTCCACCAGGCGGCGCAGAGAGGGGACGGCAAAGTCCGGGGTGCCCATAAAGACGATTCTCATGCGTCCTCGTCCTCCATGGCATCCAGCTCGTCCACCGTGTAGAGCCGGTCGGTGTGCTCCACAAACAGGTGCCCGTCCAGGTGCTCCAGCTCGTGGCAGAAGCAACGGGCCACAATACCCTCACCACTCATCTCGAAGAAGTCGCCGTTGCGGTCCTGGGCCCGCACGGTGGCGGTGGCGGGACGGGTAACCACGCCGTACTTTCCGGGCACGGACAGACAGCCCTCCAGACCAGTCTGCTCTCCGTCCGAGGCAATGATCTGGGGGTTGACTAGCTCCACCATGTTCTCCTGGTCATCCATGACAATGACCACTCGGCGCAGAATGCCGATCTGGGGGGCAGCCAGGCCCACCCCGTTGGCCTGGGCCAGCGTCTCCTTCATATCGTCCAGCAGATCGTGCAGCTTCTCGTCAAATTTCTCCACCGGGTGGCAAGTCTTAGCCAGCGCCGGATCTCCTTGGGTCAAAATGGTTCTCAAAGACATTGTTAGGTCCTCCTTTGTTGGATTAATCCTGCGGGTTGATATCTGCATACACCGACACGCCCCGGTTGGCCTTGTCTGTCTGGGCCTGGCGCACCATGTGGGCCACCAGTTCCCGGGCTTGTCTGGTATTTTTGGTCTGTAACGTCAAATGATAGCGGTAGCGGTTATTCACCTTCACCACCGCCGCCGGAGCGGGGCCCAGCAGGCGACACGCCATGGAGCGATACCTGGGCTGGGAGAGAATCTGCTCAAAGGCCTGGCGCAGCCGCATGCACACCCGCAGCACCTCGTGCTCCTGGTCTCCGGTGATGTGCAACACGAAGAAGTCCCCAAAGGGGGGACAGTCCCGGAGCTGGCGCATACGGATTTCCTGCTGGTAAAACCCGTCATAGTCCTGACGGGAGGCACACTGAATGACCTCATTGCCAGGAGTAAAGGTCTGGATGAAGGCCCGTCCGGTCTTGCCGCCCCGTCCTGCCCGGCCCACCACCTGGGTGAGCAGAGAGAAGGTGCGCTCTCCGCCCCGGTAGTCCTCCACATACAGGGTCTGGTCGGCAGCCACCGCCCCCACCAAAGTCACATTTTCAAAGTCCAGCCCCTTGGCCACCATCTGGGTGCCCACCAGCACCGGGATTTTCTCCTCCCGGAACTGGGCCAGCAGCTTGGCGTGGCCCTGGACGCCAGACACGGTATCGGTGTCCATGCGCATCACCGACACGCCGGGAAAGAGGCGTTGCAGCTCCTCCTCCACCTTCTGGGTGCCCAGCCCCACAAAGCTGTAAATGCCACCGCACTGGGGGCAGTGCTGGGGCAAGGGCTGGGAGTAGCCGCAGTAGTGGCACATGAGTCGGCCGTTGGCCTTGTGGTAGGTCAGGTGTACCGAGCACCGGGGGCAGCTGGGGGATTCCCCGCACTCTCCGCACACCACCATCTGACTACTGCCTCTCCGGTTGACAAAGAGGATGGCCTGCTCTCCCCGGTCTATGGTCTCTCTTAAAGCCTCCACCAGAGGCTGACTGAGGGCAACGCCGTTCCCCTCTCGCAGCTGCTCCCGCATATCCACCACCGTCACCTGGGGCAGTTCCCGCTGGTTAAAGCGGTGCTCCAGAGTAAACAGGTGGTAGGTGCCTGCCTTGGCGTGGTACATGGTCTCCACCGATGGAGTAGCCGAGCCCAAAAGAAGCAGAGCGTTCTCTTTCGAGCACCGGAACTTGGCCACATCTCGGGCGTGGTACCTGGGGTTCTGCTCGGACTGGTAGGTGGGTTCCTGCTCCTCGTCCAGCACCACAAGTCCCAGGTTGCGCACCGGGGCAAACACCGCCGAGCGGGTACCCACCACCACCATGGCCTGACCAGAGCGGACCCGTTTCCACTCGTCGTACCGCTCTCCCGTGGACAGGCCACTGTGGAGAATGGCCACCTGCTGGCCAAACTGGCAGGTAAATTGGTCCATGAGCTGGGGGGTGAGGGAGATTTCAGGCACCAACACCATGGTACCCCTGCCCTCCTTCAGGCCCTTGTGAATGAGCTGGATATAGACCTGGGTCTTTCCGCTGCCAGTAACCCCGTACAGCAGGGCGGCAGCGGCCCGCTGGGTCTCCATCAGCGCCCACAGACCGTTCATGGCCTGCTGCTGCTGGTCATTCAGGGCCACAGGGGTGGGAGCTTGGGCATTCTGCACGCCCACCTGAGGCGGGCGGCGGAACACCTCTTGCTTGCGCAGGGTGAGAAGCCCCTGTTTTTCCAGGGACCGCAGCGTACTCATGGAGGCCCCAGTGAAATAACACAGCTCCTTGGCGGACACCTCTCCCATCTCGCTCAGGACTTTGACCGCCTGGTACTGGAGAGGCGCTCTCCGCCGTCGGCCGGACACCTGGGCTAAGGCCTCCTCCGGCTCCACCGCCAAGGCTACCCGCTGTTCCAGCTTGTCCTTCACTCCAGGGATTCCGTCCGCCCGGCGGACGATGCCCCCCGCCTCAGCCAATCGGCGCAGGGCGGGCCAAGGGTCCGCCCCGTCGAAGGCCCGCTGAATCTCACTGAGTTCCGCGCTACCCCCATAGGCGCATAGAATGTCCGACAGACGCACGGACGGTCGGTCCTCTCCAGCCAACTGATACAGGGCCTCCCGGTCCAGTCCTGGAGCTATGCTCCAGCTCTCTTTCAGAGCGTACCAGAGCCCGGCGGGGAGCATCACCCGGATGGCCTCGTACACAGTGCAAAAGTAGTGCTCCCGCATCCACAAAGCCAGCTGGATGTTCTCCCCAGTCAGCACCGGCTCTTGGTCGAGAACCGTCTGGATGGGTTTTAAAGCATCCACATTTTCCTGCTGGCCCAAGGCCAGCACAATGCCGTCACTGAGCCGGTTTCCCCGGCCAAAGGGGACGGCCACCCGCATTCCCACCTGCACACGGGACGCCATGTGCGGGGGGATTTTATAATCAAAGGGCCGGTCAATGGCGTAGACGGCGGCTGCCACTGCGATTTTTGCTGTCTGTGGCACCTCCCGTCAACCTCCTCCTTTTGACCGCGAAAGGGCAAGCAGCGCCTCGCCGCTTGCCCTGGCTTCACAGGCCGTGCCTTTTGACTTCTTATTCCTCGGTCTCCTCAACCGGTTCCTCCACCTGCAGCTGGCCATCGGCCACCTCGCGCACAGCCAGAGTCACCGCCTTCTCCTCCAGGGGGATACCGGTCTGCTCCGACTCGCTGGAAATCTCACGGGCACGGTGGGCCACCACATTCACCAGCATGTAACGGCTGGGCACTTTCTCCAACAGGTCCTTCATAGGGGGATAGAGCAACATAATTCTTCAATCCTTTCGTTTTCGTCCAATTAGTCGTTGGTGCCGATGATGCTCTCGGCCAGCTGAATTCGCTTGTTGACTCGGCAACTCTCCGCCTCCAGGATGGACAAGATCTCCTGGGCGGCGGACATCACGTTGTCATTGACCACCAGGTAGTCGTACTTGGTGCACTCCCGGCACTCTTCCCGGGCTTTGGCCAGCCGCTGGGCAATCACATCCTCGCTGTCGGTGTTGCGCTTGCGCAGTCTGCGGGAGAGTTCCTCCAGAGAGGGAGGGATGATGAAGATACACACAGCCTCCGGGCACTTTTCCCGCACCTTGGCTGCACCCTGGACCTCAATGTCCAGCAGCACATCCACACCGGCTTGCAGCTTCTCCTCAATGATTTTGAGCGAGGTTCCGTAGTAATTGTCCACATACTGGGCATACTCCAAAAACTCATTGTCCCGGATCATGCGCTCAAACTCTTCTCGGGCGACAAAGTTGTAATTTACGCCGTGCTCCTCACCCACCCGGGGCTGCCGGGTGGTAAAGGACACCGAGAAATGGATGTCCCGTCGGCTGCTGAGCAGCTCGGAGATCACCGTGCTCTTGCCCACCCCAGAGGGGCCGGACAGAACAATCAACTCGCCACGTTTTTTCTTCTTCATATCTCTTTCTCTCCCATCTGCTCTTCTTCCGGTGACGAGGGGTCAAACCGCTGCCCCAGTACCTCCGGGGTCAGGGACGACCACACCACATGTCCACTGTCCATAATCAGCACCGATTTGGTCTTGCGGCCAAAGCTGGCGTCAATGAGCATCCCCCGATCTCGGGCCTCCTGGCCCAGACGTTTGATGGGGGCAGATTCCGGGCTCACCACCGCCACCACTTTCCGGGCTGACACCACATTGCCAAACCCAATGTTGATCAGTTCCATGCCGTCACCTCGATATCACTCCAGATTTTGGACCTGCTCGCGAATCTTCTCGATCTCCGCCTTGATGTCCACCACCACCCGGGCAATGTCGATGTCATTGCACTTGGAGCCAATGGTGTTGGCCTCCCGGTTGAACTCCTGAATGAGGAAGTCCAGCTTGCGGCCCACAGCGCCGCCCTGGTCCAGCAGCTCCCGCAGCTGGGCGATGTGGCTGCGCAAGCGCACCGTCTCCTCGTCCACTGCCACCTTGTCGGCAAAAATGGCGGCCTCAGTGAGAATCCGGCTCTCCTCAATCTGGGTGTTCTGGAGAATCTCCGCCATCTTGGCCTCCAAGCGGGCTCGGTACTCCGCCACCGTCTGGGGGGAGCGCTCCTCCACCTTGGACACCAGGCCCTCGATGGTCACAGCCCGGCCGAGAATGTCCTCTGCCAAGCGCTGCCCTTCCCGCACCCGCATGGAGTCAAAGTCCGCCAGCGCTGCGTCCAGAGCACCCAGAAGTCCGGCCTTCACCTGCTCCTGGTCCTGTTCCTTTTTCTCTACCGTGAGCACATCGGGGAAGCGGGCCAAGTCGGTGGCATAATAGCTACCCTTCACCCACTCGCCCTTGCCCAGATCATAGAGTTTGGCCAGAGCCTGGATATAGGATTTGGCCAGGCCCTCGTTGACGGTCACCGTGGAGTCATCCTCCGCCTGGGCGGTCAAGGTGACAAACACATCCACCTTGCCCCGGGAAATGGAACCTTGTACCCGGCTTTTCATGGCGTCCTCCGCAAAAATGTACGCTCTGGGCATCTTGATGCCGCAGTCCAGATAGCGGTTGTTCACCGACCGCACTTCCACGGTGAAAGTGCCGCCCTCGTAGCTGCACTCCCCTCGTCCGTATCCGGTCATACTCTTAACCATGGTTTCATCAGCCCTTTCTCCAGTTTCTTCCCTTCCCCATGCGGGAGAGATAGGCTGCAATCAGCCCGCTAAAGCCAAAGTCATATAGTAAAAATACCACGTTACCCAGCACATACACCAGCCCCAAGTGCAACTGCTCCAGAGGCAGGCCATCCAGTGCTACCGCCTTGGTGACCAAGACCACAACTGTGTAGGCCAGGTTGAAAAACACCAGCTTACAGAGAATCTCCAAGGGTCTGCGGCGCAAGGCCTCCACCTTGGACTTTACCACCGGGTACAGGCCAAACAGGGCGGCATACAGGAGCACGCAGAACTTATCCGGTACCAAAAGCAGCCCCAGCACCGACACCGCACCCCAACACAGCAGTCCGGCGGAAGTTCCCCCGGCAATCACCACACCTGCGCAGGGTACCCCTGCCAAGGCCACCAGGCCGATGGCTCCAGTGGGTGAGATGGCCGAGCCGTACAGCAGAATGATGGACACCGCCCCCAACAGGGCCGGATAGGTGATGCTGCTGGCAGATTTGCCTGGTTTCATATCAATTACATCCCCCACACAGACAGTTCAGGCAGAGCATGGTGGTACAGCAGTCCAGGCTGTCGCACTGCCCTCCGGTCATATTGGTATTATACCCATAGCCGCCCTGCTGCATCATGGACAGAGCCTGGCGGTACTCCATGTTCCCCGGCTCCATCTGGCAGGCAATCTGATAATTCTGCCGAGCCTCGTCCAACCATCCTCGACGGTAGGCGATACTACCCATGAGGAAGTACCACTCGCCATTTTTGCTGGAGATGCCCCGGAGCAGCTGTTCCGCCCCGTCCAGGTTTCCCATATTGATATACTGGCGCACTTGAGCAAAGGAAGTGGAAGAGCCGCCTCCACTGTACTGCCCCTGGTATCCATAGGACTGGGAATAGCCCCCCTGATACCCGCCGCCGGTGCTTCCGCCCCCGCTGCGCGCCTTGGTGATGGCGTCGTAGGCCTCGTTGACTTCTTTCATCTTCTCCTCAGCCAGATCGGCCAGAGGGTTGTTCTGGTAGTTGTCCGGGTGGTATTTCCGGGCCAGTTCCCGATACGCACGCTTGACTTCATCATCACTGGCGTTGGGGCTGACCCCCAGCACCTCATACGGATCTCTCATGCATGTATCTCCCTTTGTGTAGCTTTTTGACTTCCTTCCATCGCCCGTCCATCACAGCGCTCTGCACGGCGGGAAGGCCAATGCACAAAATATTTTCTAAGACGCGCTCCCACTCTCCCAGCTCCAGCAAACTGGCGGCACTATATGCCAGCCGCACCGAATGGGTACAGGTGGTGGCCACATACTCCTGCTCCTCTTTGGCCTTGCCCTCAAACCGGGCATCCAGAGGGTTATAGCGCCCGCAAGCCCGATCCTCGTCCAGATCATCCCATGCATCCATCAGGTAAATCCAGCGCCCCAAATGGTACAGCAGCTGCTGCAAAATACGGGCCTGGTCCCCTTGGGCCTGCTCTGAGGCCGCAGAAGCCAGCATGGCGGCAAATTCATGGGCCACGGCGTCCAGCCGTGGAGAGCGCTGGGCTTCCAATTGGTCCAGGCGCTCCAGACAGCCCTGCACCTGGTCCACAAAACCTGGACAGGCCTGAGCCGTTCTCCGGTATGGCCTGTGAAACCAGCGGCGCAAGAATCGGTATGGCAGGCCACTCCAAAAGCCGTGGTCCTTCACATCATCGTCCAGCTTGTGCCAAGTGAGAATTAGACTCACATCCGCCGCTCGCTCCATCCCCGGCCCTCTCAGGCACGCCTTGGGCTTGCGGATGGGGTGGGCGGGACAGCGCTGGCACACAGTCCGGTCCCCTCCCTGGCAGATTTGCAAGAGGATGGCCAGGAGGGTCAAGTCATAGTTTAAGGTAAATCGGGTCCAAAACCCATGTCTCTTTCCCATCTCGTGGCAGAGGCCACAGTAGGCGGATTGGTACAGGTCCTTCTCCTCCTGGGAAAGCTGGGTCAGGGCCGGTCTGACATATCCAAACATAATCAGGCTCTATAGAGGGAGACCACAATTTTATAGTCTCGCCCCACCACGTCGATTTGATCACGGGTGCCCACACTGTCCAAATAGACGTTGGCGGTCACCGTATACTGCCCGGCAGCCTGGTTGATGTCCTTCAAGTCTGCCACCACCCGGATTTTATCCGGCGTGACGGCATCCAGCAGCTCCTGGCTGCCCCGGACCTCCACCTCCACCATCTGGGTCAGTGCTTTGGCAGCCCAGCCATCGGGAGGAGAAATGCAGTCAATGTTGGTGACCTCCACAGTCTTGCTCTTCAGAGAGTCGTCCAGGTCCAGGGTGGCCGTCACCTGGGTGACGCCGCTGATGTTGGTCAACTCGTCGGTGAGGGCAATATCAAAGGTGATCACATCTCCGTCGTGGACGGTGCCCAAATCAATGGTGCCCAGCACAATGGAGCCCTCAGACTGGATGGCCTCCACGGCCGTCTTGCTGCCGGCTACGGTGAGAGACTCCTGACTCAAGGTGCATGTCACCTGGTCCAGGGAGACGCCGCCGCCCGCCACCAGCTCCACCTTCAAGGGGATGTCTGCCGTGGCTAGGATGGGGAAGGTAGTGTGCACCGTGGCCACCGAGCACTCCACGTCCAGATTGTCAATGACGTCGCCGCTGGCACCGATGAAGCGGTAGGGGAAGTCCCCACGCACGTTTTCGGAGAGGTTTTCACCCGTGACCACCACTTCGGCATAGGACACCTGGTTGACCAGCTCCGCCTGGCCACTGATGGTGATCTTATTGGGGGAGAAGACAAAGTCCTCCTGGTCTCCAGCCAGATACCCCTCTGCGGTGGTGCCCTCAAACTTGCCCCGCAGTTCGATCTCCCGCTGGCGGTACTCCGCCACCGTGAAGGAGACATTTCCCGTCCCCTCGTTGATGATCTGCACCTGACTGGCGCTGATGTTGCTGGGCAGCTTCACGGTATAGGCCAGGGTATAGTCCCCCGCTCGCTCGATGGTGGCCACATCCACCACCAGCTCCACCGTCTTATCGGTGAGCTGGGCCAACACCGCAGGCTTGGCCTTCACCGTAATATTGGCGGAGGGTGCATCCCCGGCGATCATCAGGCCGTTGCTCTCCAGCTGCTCTTCGCCGGAAAATGTAATGGTAATATTTCGAATGGGTTTGCTCGCCTGATTTCCATCCATGGAGGTCACATAAAACCACATGACCACAGCAATGGCGATGGATAAAACCACATAGAGCGCCTTACTGTCGAGAATCTTCTTCCCCATCTGGCTTATCCCCCTTTATTGGTTTGAGCATATTGGTCAGCCATGCCGTGCCGGAGGGCTTGCTCTCCTCCTGCTTGGGCATCAGCTCATTGCGCAGCATCTGTTCCAAGGTAGCAGGAGCCAGGTGCCGCTTGAGCATTCCGTTGATGGCCACAGAAATGGAACCTGTCTCCTCCGAGACCAGAGCCACCACCGCATCAGAGTTTTCACTGATACCAATGCCAGCCCGGTGGCGCATTCCCAAGTCCCGGCTGATGTTCACATTCCCAGACATGGGCAGCATACATCCAGCTCCCACAATTCGCCCATTGCGGACGATGACAGCGCCGTCGTGGAGGGGCGCCTTATTCCAAAACAAGTTTTTCAGAAGTTCCGCAGACACCCGGGCATCCAGCGGTGTGCCCGTCTTGAGCACATCGTCCAGCATGGTCTTGCGTTCAAACACCATCAGAGCGCCTACCTTATCCTTGGACAAGGAGGTGTAAGCCTCCACCGTCTCCCGGATGGCATACTCCAGTTCATCGTCAATGGTCTCTTGGACAAAGATCTCTTTGATTTTACCGCTGCCCATCTGCTCCAGGAAGCGGCGAATCTCCGGCTGAAAGATTATGACCAGGGCGATAAATCCCAGCTCCACCGCATTGTTCAGCACAAAGCTCACCACTTGCAATTGCAGCAGATTGGCAACGCCCAGAGCCACCACGATCAGCAGAATGGCCTTGACGACCTGGCCGGACCGACTGCGGCGGATAAAGCGGAAAATATGGTACACCACGAAGGCCACAATGGCCATATCCAACACGTCAAAAAAGCCGATCAGCTTCACATACTCCTGAACGGTGCGCAGGAACTGCTCAATATATTCCATTTCATCGCCTCCAACCACATGGCAAAATGCCATAGTATGGCTATCCTACGTATTATAGCTCATAAACGCCGAATTGGCAAGACAATGACAGCTAAAACTTCAAATATGAAGCAGATATGAACAAATCGGCCTGTCTCCTCTTCCTTTTTTCGGGCTCCTATTGTATAATCTCGAAAGATACACAAAGGACCCAGGAGGTATGTCCCTATGTTAATCAAACATGCACAAATCTACGACGCCGTTCACCCCCAACCCTATGTGGGGGACGTTTTGATCCACGGCACCGTCATCCAGGCCATTGGCCCCCAGCTCTCCGCCCCCGGCGAAGAAGAGCTGGACGCCCAGGGTCTGCGCCTCTACCCCGGCTTCATCGACGCCCACAGCCATCTGGGCCTGGATAACTACGGCATGGGCTTTGAAGGCCACGACTACAACGAGATGGGAGACATTGTGGCCGCCCACCTCCGGGGCATCGACAGCTTCAACCCCCTGGAGCTGGGGGTACGCCGGGCCCTGGAAGGCGGCGTCACCACCGTGGGCACCGGCCCGGGCAGCGCCAACGTGCTGGGCGGTACCTTCTTTGCAGTGAAAACCCACGGCAACTGTGTGGATGACATGGTACTCCGGAACCCGGTGGCCATGAAGTGCGCCTTTGGTGAGAACCCAAAGCGCTGCTACCAGAGCAAAGGTAACTCCGCCCGCATGAGCACCGCCGCCAAGCTGCGGGAGATGCTCTTTGCCGCCCAGGACTACCTAGCCCGCAAAGAGGCCGCCGGAGACGATCCTCTGAAAAAGCCCAAGTACGACATGAAGCTGGAAGCCCTCATCCCCGTACTCAAAGGCGAAATCCCCCTCAAAGCCCACGCCCACCGGGCCGACGACATCTGTACCGCCATCCGCATCGCCAAGGAGTTCGGGGTACAGATGACGCTGGAGCACTGCACCGAGGGGCACCTCATCCCGGAGGTGGTAGCCCGTTCCGGGTTCCCCGCCGCCGTGGGCCCCACCCTCACCAATGCCAGCAAAATCGAGCTGGTGAACAAGACCTTTGAGACCCCCGGCGTGTTGGCCCGGGCCGGAGTTCAGGTGAGCATCATCACCGACAATCCCGTCATTCCCCAGTCCTACCTGCCCCTGTGCGCCGGGCTGGCCGTAAAGGCAGGCATGGACCCCTTCGAGGCGTTGAAGGCCATCACCATTAACCCCGCCAAGCATCTGGGCGTGGAAGATCGGGTGGGCTCCCTGGAGCCGGGCAAAGATGCCGACCTGGTACTGGTGGACGGAGACCCCATGGTCAGTGACAGCCACATCCGGTGTGTGTGGATCAACGGAGAAAAAGTAGTTGGTTAACCAAAAATGTGCCTGACAGCCGGAACTGTCAGGCACATTTTTGATCTTATCGGTAAATGGGGTGGGCCTGGGTGAGTTGGGCCACGCCCTGGCGAATCTCCTCCGCCTTGTTTTCAAAGTCTGTGGCCGCCCACACAATATATTGGGCCACCTGGTCCATGTCGGCGGTAGTAAAGCCACGGCTGGTCACCGCAGGGCTACCCACCCGGATGCCGCTGGTCTGGAAGGGAGACCGGGGATCTCCGGGCACCTTGTTTTTGTTGACGGTGATGCGCACCTCGTCCAGGCGGCGCTCCAGCTCCTTGCCGGTGAGGTCGCCCAGATTACGCAGGTCCACCAGAGCCAGGTGGTTATCGGTGCCACCAGACACCAGGTTCATGCCCCGGCTCATAAGTCCCTGGGCCAGAGCCTGGGCGTTGTCCACCACCTGCTGCTGGTACACCTTGAACTCCGGCTTCAGGGCCTCACCCAGTGCCACCGCCTTGGCAGCGATGATGTGCATCAGAGGTCCGCCCTGAGCTCCGGGGAAGATGGCGGAGTTGATCTTCTTGGCCAGGTCCTCGTCGTTGGTGAGAATCATGCCGCCACGGGGACCACGCAGGGTCTTGTGGGTGGTGGTGGTCACCACATGGGCGTAGGGCACGGGAGAGGGGTGGAGCCCAGCGGCCACCAGGCCAGCAATGTGGGCCATATCCACCCACAGATAGGCGCCCACCTCATCAGCAATGGCACGGAAGCGGGCAAAGTCGATGGTTCTGGGATAGGCGGAGGCACCAGCCACGATCATCTTGGGCTTGCACTTTTTGGCCACCCGCTCCAGCTGGTCGTAGTCGATGTAGCCGGTCTCCTCGTCCACGCCGTAGGCCACCACGTTGTAATATTTACCGGAGAAATTCACCGGGCTGCCGTGGGTCAAATGTCCACCGTGGTCCAGGTTCATGCCCAGCACGGTGTCCCCGGGCTGGCACAGGGCCATATACACGGCGTAGTTGGCCTGGGCCCCGGAGTGAGGCTGCACATTGGCAAACTTGGCCCCGTAGAGCTGGCAGGCCCGCTGAATGGCCAGGGTCTCCACCACGTCCACGCACTGGCAGCCGCCATAATAGCGCTTGCCGGAGTATCCTTCTGCGTACTTGTTGGTGAGCACGCTGCCCGCTGCGGCCAGCACCGTCTCAGAGACGATGTTTTCCGAGGCGATCAGCTCGATGTTGTCACACTGTCTTTGATATTCGGCCTGGATGGCAGCGCCCACCTCAGGGTCCATTTTGGATACAAAATCCATATACTCCAAAACCATGGTTGTTCCACCTTTCTCTTATGAGCTAGTTGTGCCCTATTATATCCGCTTTATTCTAATAAAGCAATAGATAAACCGTGAAAGTTTCGTGACATTCCCCCTGGGTCTATGGTATGATATCGCCAGAGGTGATAAGGTTGAAACATTGTAATGTAAGTACCATTTCGAAAAAGGGCGTAAAAACCCAAGCCCCCTAAAAGCGGGCAAAAACTGAACTTATGCTTAAAATCTAAACAGTAAGT
>NZ_NFKO01000035.1:0-19991 GCF_002160435.1 Pseudoflavonifractor sp. An176
GCCCCCACAAGGCTCCCCCCTTCCCCCACCAGAAACAGGGTGATGAGGGCCAGCAGGGTGGGGAATTTCCCGTTACAGGGCACCAGGGACGAGGTGAGCATGGCGGCCAGCCGCTCCCGGGGGCTGTCAATGATACGGCACCCCGTCACACCACAGGCGGTACACCCCAGGCTCATGCACATGGTCAGAGCCTGTTTTCCGCAGGCCCTGGCCTTTTGAAAGGCGTGGTCCAGCACAAAGGCCACCCGGGGCAGGTAGCCCAGGTCCTCCAGCAGGGTAAACAGGGGGAAGAAGATGGCCATGGGCGGCAGCATCACCGACACCACCCAGGTGGTCACCCCGTACACTCCGTCCAGCAGGAAAGCCCGGAGGGCGGGGTCCCAGCCCCTCATCCACGCCTCCAACTGCTGTCCCAGCCAGTCAAAGCCCTGGGACAGCAGAGACGAGGGCAGGTTGGCTCCCGCCACCGTCAGCCACATCACCCCGGCCAGGAGCGCCAGCATCAGGGGGATGGCGGTGAACCCACTGACCAGCCGCTTGTTCCACACCGCTTGACGGCGGGCCTGGGGGGTGGGGGTGGTGTCCACCGCCTGACGGGCGTAGGCCTGGGCGGTGCGCACCCGCTCCATGGGGAGCTGAGCGGGGCGAACAGGTCCGGTGATTTCTCCCTCGGCCAGCCGAACCATCACCTCCCGCAGGGTATCCAGCCCCGCCCCAGTGCCCGCAGACACCCCCACCACCATCACGCCCAGGGCGTCGGCCAGGACGGTGAGGTCCACCTGCACCCCCAGCCGCTGGGCCTCATCCATGAGGTTGACGCACACCACCACATTTCCTGTCACCTCCAGCACCTGGAGGGCTAAAATAAGATTGCGTTCCAAACAGGTGGCATCGCACACCACCACCACACCGTTAGCCTGACCGTGGAGCAGGTAGTCCAGAGCGATGTCCTCCTCCGGGGAGGCGGTCTGTAGGGAGTAGGTGCCGGGCAGGTCCACCACCGTCACCTCGCTGCCCTGCCATGTAAAGGTCCCGGTGGCCACATCCACCGTCTTCCCCGCCCAGTTTCCCGTGTGTTGGTGTAGCCCGGTGAGGGCGTTGAACACCGTGGACTTGCCCACATTGGGGTTGCCCACCAGGGCAACACAGGAGCCCATGTCTCACGCCCCCCGCTGGTGGGCCGGGCACAGGGCGATCTGGCGGGCGTCTGCCTGACGCAGGGCGATGAGTGCCCCTCGGATGAGGTAGGCACAGGGGTCCCCCGCCGGGCTGCGGGCCATACAGGTCACCCGGGTGCCCGGGATGAGTCCCAAATCTTCCAGACGGTGCTTGAGGGCCAGGTGGGTGGACACGGACTGCACGTATCCGCTCTCCCCCTCGGCCAGCGCCGCTAAATTCCATTGTCGGTCCATCGAAGTTCTCTCCTTTCCCGGCTCCCCTGGTGGGAATCCGGCACTCCATCCTATGGGGTGCACACCCCCAGGGTTCACCAAAAAGGCCCCGTGCTCAGAGGTTGTCTCTGGGCACGGGGCCTTCTCTTTTTCATCTTTCTTCCTGTGAGGTCTCAGTTTCTTCTCATGCGGCGGAGAATGAATTTTCTCACCAGCACCACCATTAGGACCAGCAGCACCACCACAATGACCAGGGCCAGAATGGCCAAGGAGGTGGGCAGCCCCGCATTTTTCAGCAGGCTCACCGGGTTCCAGCTGGAGTACACCAGCTTGCGCCCGTCGGTCTGTCCGTACTTCTGGTCCATCTCGCCACCCATGGATTGCAGGTAGGAGGCGATGGCGTACCACTCCTTGACCTCGTTGCCTTCGTCGTCGTGGAGGATGTAGTCCTCCAGCTGGGAGATATCAATGGGATTGCCCTGGGCATCCCGAGGGGTCACGGTGAGGATGTTAAAGGTAGAGCTCTCAACCGCTCCCAGCATCTGCCCGATGTACAGCCCCGTGACCACGTGATAGAGCTGGTCATCCACGATGGGCTCGGTGATCCCGCCCTCTCGCATGAGCACAGCGTAGTCCACTTTGTCGAAAATCATCCGGTTGGTATTAAAGGAGTATCCAACCCCGGAGTAGAACAGCTGGGCCGCCGACATGAGAGGCGGCACCGAGGCGTCCACCTCAATGGCGTTTTTCAAATCCTTGCCCGTCAGATACACCGAGATCAGGGGGTAGCCGGGCACCCCGTCGGCTCCAATCCCCAGAGAAGCCACGTTGAACACCTGGGAGACGGTGATGGGCCCCTTGGGGAAGGTATCCCGGATGACGCCGGAGGCGGTGAGAGCCACATCCACCGGGTCCTGACTGGCCTGGTTTCCCGCCCAGTAGTAGGCGTCGGCCAGCAGATTGCCCAGGGTGGACTCGTGCTGGGTGTCGTACACCTCATCCACGGTGTCGAACTGGTAGGGGTTGTCCACCAGCACCTGATCAAACTCCAGATCAAAGTCCGCCAGGTAGTCCTGCTCCACTTGACTCTTGGCCTCTTCAATCCACGCAGCCATCTCCGGGTCCTCGGGCACACGCTCGTCCACAGGCACCAGGCGGCTGTCCTTCAGCTCCACCCCGTCCTGGGTGCGGGTCAGGGTGAGCACCCCCAGATTTTTGCTGTTCTCTCCGGCAGAGACGATGTAGGTGTCATTGACCTCAATGGGCTGCTCCAGAGTGGTGTGGGTGTGGCCGGAGATGATGACGTCGATGCCGTCCACCTTCCGGGCCAGCTCGTAGTCCTCCCCCTTCCCCTTCTCGGTGCCCGAGTGGGACAGGCAGATGACCACGGGGTCCGCCCCGTAGGCAGTCTGGCACTGCTCCGTGGCCTCCTCCACCACCCGTTTGGCGGTCTCCACCGGGTCATGGAGTTCCATTCCCGACATGGGCGCGCACTCATCGGAGTCCACCCCGGTGATGCCAAAGATCACGTAGGGCACGCCGCCCCGCTCCAGGATTCGGTAGTCCTGCACCCCGTAGGTGTACAGAGCATCCCAGGTCTCTTCATCCTCCTGGGGCGGCAGATAGTTGGCGTCCACAATGGCGGGCAGAGGGTCCCCGCTGTCCACGGCGGCGTAGAGCATATCAGCCAGGCCGGAGGCGCGGTAGTCAAACTCATGGTTGCCAAAGGTGGTGACATCGTACCCCATCTGGCCCATGGCCCGCAGCTCCAGAGCAGAGGTGGAATAGGCCGTCTGGAACAGGCTGCCCATGGAGAAGTCGCCTCCGTCCAGCACCAGGGCATTGGGGTGCTCCTCCTTCTGCTCATCAATGAGAGTTTTCAGCCGGGCATAGCCTCCTCTGGAGTGCCCGTCCGGCCCCTCTTTGGGCAGGAAGCTGGAGTGCATATCGTGGGTATATAAAATGGTGATCTCCTCCGCCGTCTCGTCGGCGGCCCACACCTGGGACACGCTGAGAGACAGAGCCAGCGCCAGCAGCATCACCAGACAAAGAAGTCGTCTCACGGGACATTCCTCCTGACTCATCCATTTTAATTTTCCTTATTATACCTGAACTTGGCACAGAACACAAGTGGGCGGGCGGCAGAGGGTCTCTCCTCCGCCGTCCGCCCACTGGACATGCAGACGATCAATCTTTGTGAATGTGCACGTGGTTGTTGATGTGATTGGCGCAGTAGCAGTAGTAGCCGTCGCACTTGGAGCAGTAACGGAACTCCATGTCCGGGTCGTCGGCGTCGGTGATGCCGCACACCGCGCACTTGTGGTGATACCCCTTCGTCTCCTGGGCCTGTTTCTGGGCCTGCTTGAAGTGAATGACCTTGGGGTCCGTCTTGTGGCGCACAATTCCCAGCTTGGCCTGCCAGAAGGGCCATGTGAAAATGAAGAAGTTGATAAAGCTGGCCAGAGGCACCAAGGCCAACATCCAATAGCCCAGCTTAAACAAGTCCACCATATCCACGATGACCAGCACCACATCAATGAGGGCCATCCACTTCATCTTCACTGGAACCACAAAGAAGAGCAGCACCTGCATCTCTCCGTACAGCACCGCCAGCACCAGGAAGATGGACAGGTTCAGGTAGTAGCTCAGGTTCAGGGATGCAATGGTATGGGTCAGGTTCATCTGGCCCAAGCCCAGCGCCATACCCAGCACCACAGACAACACCATACCGCCCAAGTAAAAGAGGGTGAACCGTGCGGTGCCCCACTCTCGCTCCAACATGGCGGCAATCCAGTAGTAGAAATAGCAGGTCAGCAGCAACATAAACGGGCTGGATGCGTTGGGCACCACCACCCAGGTCACCAGACGCCACACCTGACCATTCAGAATCAAAGCGGGCACAAACTGCAAATAACCCACAAAGTTCTGGGCGAACATCACATAGGTGAGCATATTCACCAGGTACACGGCAATCTGGCCGAAGACGATGATTTTCATCAGATTGGGAATGCCAAAATTGGGATGCTTGGCACAGAACCGATCAATGGGCCCATAGCCACGATTTCGATAGATCAACGAAAGTCCTCCTCCCCGCAGGGGATTTTTCTTAGGGCGCCGCTGCGCCCGATGCACCTCTCCATTCTAACGGATCAAATGAAAATTACATCAACAATTTGTAAATGTTTTCCCGTGGATGTCCGTCAGGTGCACCAGGATGTCCACCACGGCGTCCATGTCCTCCACGGTGATGCACTCCAGGGGGCCGTGGAAGTTGTAGCCGCCGGTGCCCAGATTGGGACAGGGCAGGCCCATAAAGGACAGGCGGGCTCCGTCGGTACCGCCTCGGATGGGCTCCACCTCCGGGGTAACCCCTGCGGCCTGGGCGGCCTTCTTGGCGTTTTCAATGAGGAACATGCAGTCGGTGAGCTTCTCCTTCATATTGTAGTAGCTGTCCTGCATGGTCAGTTCCACATGGGCGGTGGGATACTGGGCCTGGATGGTGGCCACAGCCTGGCGCATGGCCTCCTTGCGCTGCTCAAACTTGGCCCGGTCATGGTCCCGGATGATGTACTCCATGCGCACGGCAGCGGCGGTACCTTCCAGGCGGTCCAGGTGATAGAAGCCCTCATACCCCTCGGTGTGGGCAGGAGTCTCCTGGGCGGGGAGCTGAGCATTGAGCTGCTGGGCCAACAAAATGGCGTTGACCATGATGTCCTTGGCCGAGCCAGGGTGGACGGACACGCCGGTGATGTCCACCTTGGCGGAAGCGGCGTTGAAGTTCTCGTACTCGATGGAGCCAGCAGCGCCGCCGTCCACGGTGTAGGCATACTGAGCCCCGAAGCCCGCCACGTCAAAGTGGTTGGGGCCCTCTCCGATCTCCTCGTCGGGGGTGAAGGCCACGCAGATGGGGCCGTGGGCAATCTCTCCGGCCAGCAACCGCTGGCACAGGGTCATAATCTCGGCGATGCCCGCCTTGTCGTCGGCCCCCAGCAGGGTGGTGCCGTCAGCGGTGATGAGGGTCTTGCCCTTCAGGTCCGCCAGGAAGGGGAACTCCTCGGCCCGGATGACCCGGCCCTCCCGGGGCAGAGCCACGTCGCCGCCATCGTAGTTTTCATGGAATATGGGGTTGACGTTCTCCCCGGAGAAGGCGGGGGCGGTGTCCATGTGGGCCAGGAAGCCCAGGGCGGGGACCTGCTCCAGGCCGGGGGTGGCGGGGATGTGGCCGGTGACAATGCACCACTGCTCATCCAGCTTCACGTCCTGCACTCCCAGGTCGCGGAGCTCTTGCTCCAGCACCCGGGCCAGGTCCCACTGGATGGGGGTGGAGGGGGTGACCCCGGTGTCCTCACTGGACTGGGTATGGATTTTAGCATAGGTCAAAAAGCGTTCATAGGCACGCATAACCGTTCTTCCTTTCTCATTGGTTTATGGTTTCACCTGTGCGGGCTGCTCACGGGAGCACAATCCGCACCAGGGGAAGCTTTTTCACTTGTTTGCAGATGAGGGTGACCACCAGAAACACCGCCACGGCCCCCAGCGTTCGGCTCACAAAGCTGGTCCAGCTGACCTTGAACACCACCGACACGCCGGTGATGACAAACATGTGAATCAGGTAGACGTTGAAGGTCTCGGTGCTGAGGTAGTTTAGAGCGGCCGTCACCCGACGGTTCCACTTCTGGTAATTCACGTTGCGGAAAAAGAGGAACAGGGCGGTGGAATAGAAAAAGCAGGGTAGATTCATATAGCCTTTGAACAGGGTGACGATCTCCCCCGCCTGGTACGAGCAGTACCAGGTCCCCACCATGTGCACCGCCAATCCCGCCGCCCCCAGCACATAGGTGAGCCGTCTCAGCCACAGGGGCACTTGGTAGTGATAAATGTAGTAGCCCACAAAGAGGTAGAGCAGGTAGCCGCGGCTGATGGGGAAGCCCAATTCCCCGCTGACAGGAATGACGTTACCCCACAGGCGGTTAACAAAGGGAATCAGCTCATGGAAGAGATAGCCCACGGCGATGATGTAGGGGAAGATGCTTTTACGCTGCTCCTTGGGGATGAGGCTGAACACCGGAATGGCCAGATAGGCCCCAAACAAGGGCATAAAGAACCAATACACTCCCCAATGTCGGGAGTTGAGGATGGTATCCACCACGGTGTACACCGTCACCCTTTCAAAGGTATAGCCCTTCAAAATCAGCTGAAAGGCCAGGGCCACCAGACTCCACGCCAGAAAGGGAATGACTGTCTTTTTCACCCGTTTGATGGCATAGGTCCGGGTGTCGTAGTGGTCCCGGTAGTCCAACAGGGTGGACCCGGAGATCATGAAGAATACCGGTACCGCAAAGTAGAACACAGATTCCAACACATTGGCGGTGAGCCACACCCGTTCATAGGAAAAGCTCCAGAACACCCCGTTGGCGTGGAGAATCACCACGGCCACACAGGAGATCACCGTCATAAATGTGAGAAAGAACGAGCGTTCTCTCCCCTCTCCTCGGCTGTCCATCTTCTCTCCCCTTTCTCTGGCATCCCCCCCATTATACATGATTGCCACTCTTTTGCAAGATCACCGGGCTGGTACTCCACTCCGCCCCGCAGAGAGTGACGGTCTCCCGGCACAGGGCGTAGAAGTCGGTGCATCTGGCCTCCAGCTCCATGAGGGGGATGCCTTTTCCGTGGGTGGGCTTGGTAATGACAGGGACAGAGCCGTCTAGGTTGCGCAACACACCCAGCCCCCGCTGATTGGCCCCCAGCACCCGCAGATAGGGCACCTGGGCAGGGCGGTCCTGCTCCCGCAGCCCCAGGGCCCCCCACAGCACCGCCCGGCGGATGCGGGCGTGGGCGTAGCGCTTGGTCTTGGCCAGATCGTAAATTTCCTCCAAGCTGGTGCCCTGGCGCACCGCCCGGTACAGCCGCTGGGCCAATCCCTCGCCGCAGTCTGGAATGCGCTCCCAGTCCTCCAGCTCCAAGCAGCGCAGCCGGGCCAACATACCCCGCTGGTTATAGGAGAGAAAGGCGGGGTTGTCCATGGCCACCGCCCCGGCGCGAATTTCTCCCCGCACATGGGAGGCCGAGGGGTACTGGGGGTGATCTCCCCCGTCGTGGCCCGCCCCCACCCGGAAGACGGGATAGACCTTGGGGCTCCACCCCAGGCGGCGGGCGGCCCGCAGGTACTCCACCCCCAGATTGTCGTTGGCGTTTCCAAGGCAGGAGGCCACCTCCTCCCCCACTAGCTCCTGGACCGCCCGATGGCGGCACTGGGCAAAGGGCAGGCCACGGCTCAAAAAGGGCTGGAGGGCCTGAGAAAAGGCGGGGTCGTCCAGGACCTGGGCCACCTGTTCCAGCGCCGCCCCGTCCCCCGTCTCACTGCCAAAGGACAAAGCAGTGGCCCCGGCGGCTTGGAGGATTTCCACACCGCCCCGGGCGAAGGTCTCAGCGGAGGAGGAGGCCCACACCGTGGGCAGCTCCAAGATGAGGTCTGCGCCCCCCTCCAGGGCCATCCGGGCCCGGGTCCACTTGTCGGTGACGGCGCAGTCCCCCCGCTGGACAAAATTCCCGCTCATGGCACACACCACGGCCCCCGCCCCTGCCAGAGCTCTGGCCTGGGCGATTTGGTGTCGGTGCCCGTTGTGGAAGGGGTTATACTCTGCCACGATGCCCACAATTTCCATGCTTCATCCCCTCCCAGGGTGTATTTTTACACATATCTTACCAAACTGTCAGAAAAGCCCTTGCTTATTCCTATTTCCGGCATTATAATAAATGCGGTTTTTATTGTATTATACTTCCGCTCTGGACGCAAATACAATTTTATCTTACACAATATGAAGGAGTGTCAATCATGAAAGTTCTCGTGATCAACGCCGGCAGCTCTTCCCTGAAGTACCAGTTGCTGGACACCGACAACCAGGAAGTTCTGGCCAAGGGCCTGTGCGAGCGCATCGGCATCGACGGCAAGTTCACCTACAAGGCCCCCGGCAAGGAGACCATCGACGCCGCCGACGTGGCCATGCCCACCCACTCTGAGGCCATTCAGGCCGTGCTCAACGCCCTGGTGGACGAGAAAAACGGTGTGATCTCCTCCATGAAGGAAATTGAGGCAGTGGGCCACCGTGTGGTGCACGGCGGTGAGACCTTCGCCTGCTCCGTGAAGATCGACGAGAAGGTCATGGCCGCCCTGGAGGAGTGCATCCCCCTGGCCCCCCTGCACAACCCCGCCAACATCACCGGTATCAAGGCCTGTGAGGCCGTCATGGGCAAGGACGTGCCCCAGGTGGGCGTGTTCGACACCGCCTTCCACCAGACCATGCCTGCCAAGGCCTACACCTATGCTCTGCCCTACGAGTACTACGAGCAGGACAAGGTGCGCCGCTACGGCTTCCACGGCACCAGCCACAAGTATGTGGCTCAGCGCGCCGCTGCCATGCTGGGCAAGCCCCTGGAAGAGCTGAAGCTCATCTCCTGCCACCTGGGCAACGGCTCCTCCATCACCGCCATCGACGGCGGCAAGAGCGTGGACACCACCATGGGCTTCACTCCCCTGGCCGGCGTTCCCATGGGCACCCGTTCCGGCGATCTGGACGCCGGTATCCTGGAGTACCTGATGAACAAGCACAACATGAGCATGGCAGAGATGATGAACGTGCTCAACAAGAAGTCCGGCGTGCTGGGCGTGTCCGGCGTGTCCTCCGACTTCCGTGACCTCACCGCCGCTGCCGAGCAGGGCAACGAGCGCGCCGCTCTGGCTCTGGACATGTTCTGCTACTCCGTGAAGAAGTACATCGGCGCTTATGCCGCCGCCATGGGTGGCGTGGATGCCGTGATCTTCACCGCCGGCGTGGGCGAAAACTCCGCTGCCGAGCGTATGTCCATCGCCTCCGGTCTGGAGTTCATGGGCATTCACATGGACCCCGAGGCCAACAACGTCCGCGGCAAGGAGACCGTGGTCTCCACCCCCGACTCCCCCGTCAAGGTGCTGCTCATCCCCACCAACGAGGAGCTGATGATCGCCCTGGACACCGCCGAGCTGGCCTAAATTCCAGAGATACAAAAATCCCGGTGCAAATTCTTGCACCGGGATTTTTTATACCTATTTATCGGGCGGCCACATCCTGGAAGGTCTGGGCGGTTCGGAACAGGTACACCAGTTTGAGGATTCCGATGACCAAAAGGGCAATGATAGCTGCCAAAAACACCAAAGCGCCAATGACGATGACCGTGAAGATCACACCCACAATCATGGCAATGGTGGCGATGAGCATCCACTTCCACAGCTTTCTCCACTGGTCGCTGAGCTCGTTGTCCAACCCGGCCAGCACGTCGGCGTGGGCGTTAAACTCATTGTAGCAGCTAAAGAAGGAGAGGATAGCACTGCACAGGGAAACCGTCAGAGCCAAGGCCTCATTGCTGATGAAGATGGCCCCTCCATCCAGAAGCGCGGTAATCAAAATCAAGATGCCCGCCCAGCGATACCCCTCTGCCCTGGAGGCAATGCGCAGCAGCACCACACCGTACACCACACCACAGGCAAAGTCCAACAGGTATCCCACCACCTGGATGCTGGGCATCCACTGGACGATGACGCTGGCAATGTTGGCAGGGATAAAGAGCCAGAACAACACCCAAATCCACTTGGCCAGGAAGCTTCCCCGCTCCCGGAGTTCCTGCTGATACTCCAATTCCGCCTTCTTTTGGGCCAGGCGGTACTGAGGTGCGGTGTCTCTCCCCCGATACATGCCGCATTGGGTGTTGTAGGTGCAGCTGTCACAGGTCTTGTGCCCCTTCTGGCGACAGCATAGGGCCAGCTTGCACTCCCGGCTGGCCTCCTCCAGGCAGCCCCGGCAGCTGGTCTCCGCCCGATAGCCGCAGGTTTGACAGCTCTTTCCACAATAGGTCTCGCTCATTGCTCTCCCTCCTTTGTTCAGGTTGACCATATTGTACCATGAAGAGCGAAAACAAACAAGCCCCGCCCGGTGCGTTACACACCAGACGGGGCTTCTGTACAGTTCTATCTTTCTATTAGCAAATTCCTTGCCAGAGCATTGCATCCGCAACCTTCAGGAATCCGGCGATGTTGGCACCGGCCTGGATGTCGCCCTTCATGCCGTACTTCTCGGCGGCGTCGGCGCAGGCCTTGTAAATGCCCTCCATGATACCCTTGAGCTTGCTGTCCACTTCCTCGAAGGTCCAGCTGATGCGGCCGGAGTTCTGGCTCATCTCCAGACCGGAGGTGGCCACGCCGCCAGCGTTGGAAGCCTTGGCGGGGGAGAACATCAGGCCAGCGCCCTTGATGGCGGAAATGGCCTCGGGGGTGCAGGGCATGTTAGCGCCCTCAAACACACCGATGCAGCCGTTGGCGATGAGGGCCTTGGCGGCCTCCTCGTCCAGCTCGTTCTGGGTGGCGCAGGGCAGAGCGATGTCGCAGGGCACGGTCCAGATGCCGGAGCAGCCCTCCACGTACTTGGCAGTGGGGACATAGTCCAGGTAGGTCTTGATGCGGGCGCGCTTGACCTCCTTGATCTCCTGGATGACCTTATAATCAATGCCGTTCTCGTCTACAATGTAACCATTGGAGTCGGACATGGCGATGACCTTACCGCCCAGGGTGGTGCACTTCTGGTTGGCGTAGATGGCCACGTTGCCGGAGCCGGAGATCACCACCCGCTTGCCCTCGAAGGACTGTCCGTTGTCGTGGAGCTGGGCGTCAGCGAAGTAGCACAGACCGAAGCCGGTGGCCTCGGTACGGGCCAGAGAGCCGCCGTAGGACAGGCTCTTGCCGGTGAGCACGCCGGTCCACTCGTTGCGCAGCTTCTTGTACTGGCCGAAGAGATAGCCGATCTCACGGGCGCCCACGCCGATGTCGCCGGCGGGCACGTCGGTGTCGGGGCCGATGTGGCGGTACAGCTCATTCATAAAGGACTGGCAGAAACGCATGATCTCCCCGTCGCTCTTGCCCTTGGGGTCGAAGTCAGAGCCGCCCTTGCCGCCGCCCATGGGCAGAGTGGTCAGAGCATTCTTGAAGACCTGCTCAAAGCCCAGGAACTTGATGACAGACAGGTTGACGGTGGGGTGCAGACGCAGACCGCCCTTGTAGGGGCCAATGGCGGAGTTGAACTGGACACGGTAGCCGCGGTTGACCTGCACCACGCCGTTGTCGTCCACCCAGGGCACCCGGAAGAGAATGGCCCGCTCAGGCTCCACCATACGGCCCACAATGTTCTGCTGCTCGTAGCGGGGATCGGCCTCCACCACGGGCTCCAGAGACTCCAAAACTTCCTCCACAGCCTGGAGGAACTCCTTCTCATGACCGTTGCGGGCCTTCAGGCCCTCCATGACGGACTTCAGATAAGCGTTATTCAGAGACATGTTTGCCAACATCCTTTCTATTTTGAAAGTGTGTAATTTAGCTTGCTACTGTATTGTACACCCCAACCGTCATTTTTGCAATACCTAATGTTCAAACTTGCATAAAAGAAGGAAATATCGTTGACACAGCCAAAAAATGAAGCAATTGTTGCACAGTTTTTCCAATGTCATGACGGATTTTCACCATTTTCTGGCATTTTAGCCAGCAATTCTTGACGGAGCGGTCCAGGAAGATTATACTACTGTATTGAACATTATACTGGGGAGGTATTGCATGGCTGCCAGATATCTGCGCGTTCCCATTCAAGGGGACCTGGTGGGCCTGGAGGTCAACACCATATTGCGGCGGCACCTGCACCTGTCCGGGACGGTGCTGCGGCGCATCAAATGGCTCTCCGACGGCATCATGGTGGACGGCCAGCGGGTCACGGTGCGATACCGTGTCCAGGCGGGGGAAGTGCTGTCGGTGCGCCTGACCGACCCGGCCCCCACTTCCGGCACCGTGCCCACCCCTGGGCCTCTGGACCTTATTTGGGAGGACGAGGACGTGGTGGTGGTCAACAAGCCCCCCGGCCTGCTGGTACACCCCAGCCACGGCCACTTTGCCGACACCCTGGGCAACTTTCTCATGTACCACTACCAGCAAACCGGGCAGGACTGCGACTTCCACCCCGTCCATCGGCTGGACAAGGGCACTTCGGGGCTGTTGGTGGTGGCTAAGCACCCCCACGCCCAAGAGCAATTAAAGCAGCAGCTCCACACCGAGGCCTTCCGCCGGGTCTATCTGGCCATCTGCGACGGCCAGCCCCCCGCCCCCTCGGGCACGGTGGACGCCCCCATCGGTCTGGCCCCAGATTCCCGGGCCCGGGCGGTGTGTCCGGACGGCCAGAGCGCCCGCACCCACTACCGGGTGTTACAATCTTGGGAGGGCAGGAGCCTGGTGGAGCTACAACTGGACACCGGGCGCACCCACCAGATTCGGGTGCATATGGCACACCTGGGCTGTCCCCTCACCGGGGATTTTCTCTATGGTACCGAGCAGCCGGAGAAGATTGCCCGGCCCGCCCTCCACTCCCATCAGCTCAGCTTCACCCATCCCATCACAGGAGAGCACCTGGCCTTCACTCAGCCCCTGCCGGAGGACATGGCCGCCCTGCTTCCAAACACACAAGAGGTATTTTTATGAAACGACCCACCTTAAAAATTTCCTACAACGCCCCGGTCACCATCACCTTTGCCCTGCTGTCCCTGATTGCGCTGATTCTCAACGGGGTCACCGACGGCTGGACCAATGCCCATCTCTTTTCCGTCTACCACTGCTCCCTGGCTGATCCTCTGGCCTGGGTGCGGTTCTTCGGCCACGTGCTGGGTCACAGCGGCTACGCCCACTACATCGGCAATATGGTGCTCATTCTGGTGCTGGGCCCCAACCTGGAAGACCGATTTGGCAGCTGGAATGTGCTGTGCGCCATTCTAGTCACGGCGGTGATTTCCGGGCTGGTACAGTTCTTCTTCTTCCCCGGCACCGCCCTGCTAGGTGCCTCGGGCATCGTGTTTATGATGATCCTCCTCTCCTCCTTCGGCGGGGTGCGCAACGGCACCATCCCCACCACCCTCATTTTGGTGGCGGTCTTCTACCTGGGGGACGAGATCTGGAACGGCATTTTTGTCCAGGACAACATCTCCCAACTGACCCACATCATCGGCGGCCTGTGCGGCACCGTATTTGGATTTGCCCTGTCCAGCGGCAAGAAGCGATAACAAAAGGAGGTTTCTATGCTCAAGCTAACCAACATCCGCAAAACCTACACCGTAGGCGACCTGTCTGTGGACGCCCTGCGGGGGGTGAGTCTGGAGTTTCGGGACAATGAATTCGTCTCCATCCTCGGCCCCTCCGGCTGCGGCAAGACCACCACGCTGAACATCATCGGCGGGCTGGACCGGTACACCAGCGGCGACCTCATCATCAATGGCCGCTCCACCAAGGAGTACACCGACAGCGATTGGGATACCTACCGCAACCACTCCGTGGGCTTTGTCTTCCAAAGCTACAACCTCATCCCTCACCAGACCATCCTAGCCAACGTGGAGTTGGCCCTCACCCTGTCCGGGGTGTCCAAGGCCGAGCGGCACCGCCGGGCCAAGGAGGCCCTGGAGCAGGTGGGACTCACCGACCACATGCACAAGCGGCCCAACCAGCTCTCCGGTGGCCAGATGCAGCGAGTGGCCATTGCCCGTGCCCTCATCAACAACCCGGACATTCTCCTGGCCGACGAGCCCACCGGCGCTCTGGACAGCGAGACCTCGGTGCAGGTGATGGACCTGCTGCGGGAGGTGGCAAAGGACCGCCTGGTCATCATGGTCACCCACAACCCGGAGCTGGCCCAGGCCTACTCCACCCGCATCATCCAGCTGAAAGACGGCGAGGTCATCGCCGACTCCAACCCCTATGAGAGCCAGGAGGACGCCCCCGCCCTCACCGGCAAGGAGGCCAAGGCGGGGAAAAAGACCTCCATGTCCTTCCCCACTGCCCTGTCCCTGTCCCTCAACAACCTGATGACCAAGAAGGGGCGCACCTTCCTCACCGCCTTTGCCGGGTCCATCGGCATCATCGGCATCGCCCTCATCCTCTCTCTGTCCTCAGGCATCAACACCTATATCACCAAGGTGCAGCAGGACACCCTCACCAGCTACCCCATCACCATTGAGGCCGAGAGCGTGGACATGACTTCCATGCTCACCTCCCTGATGGGGGTCAGCGATGAGGAGGACAGCGGCGCGCCCCGGGAAGAGGATCGGGTGTACGTGTCCAATGTCATGTACGACATGATGGACTCCATGATGAACGCCGAGACGGTGACCAACAACCTGAAAGCCTTCAAGGAGTATCTGGAGGAAGGGGGCGGCGGCATCACCGACCTGGCCCAGGTGTACTATGGCTATGATTTCAAGTTTGACATCTACAACAAAGACCCCGACGGCAAAGTGGTGAAAAGCGATGTCATGTCCGCCATGGAGACCGCCATGGGCTCTCTGTACGGCGGCGACTACACCGACTACTTCAACTCCATGGGCTCCATGTATGAGAGCTTCGACGTGTGGCAGGAGCTGCTGCCCGGTGAGGACGGCCAGCTGGTCTCCTCCCAGGTGCTGGACCAGCACGAGCTGCTCTACGGCCACTGGCCCGAGGAGTACAACCAGGTCATCCTCTTTGTGGACGACAACAACCAGGTCTCCGACCTGATGCTCTACGCCCTGGGCCTGGTGTCCGTGGACGAGATGAACGAGACCCTGGCCGCCCTCCAGGCCGGCGAAGAGGTGGAGGTGGAGGACCAGAGCTGGAGCTACGAGGAGCTGTGTCAGACCCAGTTCAAGCTGCTGCTGCCCTACGAGCGCTACCAGTACGACGCCAACACCAACACCTACACCGACCTGTCCGCCACCCAGACCGGGCTGGAGATGCTCTACAACAGCAATCAGACCGGAATTACGCTGCAGGTGGTGGGCGTGGCCCGTTCCGGCAGCAACGGCGGCATGATGTCCGGCTCTCTGGGCTACACCAACGCCCTGACCCAGTACGCCATTGATCACACCGCCGACTCCCAGCTGGTGAAAGATCAGCTGGCCAACCCCGACACCGACGTCATCACCAACCTGCCCTTCCGCCAGGAGGGAGACACCGAGCCCACCGACCAGGAGAAGGCCCAGGCCATTGGGGAGTACCTGCTCACCCTGGACGCCCAGTCCCAGGCGGAGGCCTACGTGGACGGCATGAGCCAGCCCAGCCAGCAGTATGTGGACGATACCGTAGACGCCCAGATGGCCAACATCACCCGGGAGGACATCGAGAAGATGATCTCCCAGGAGTACGCCGCCCAGATGGGGGTGGACGCCGCCACTCTGGACGAGTATATCGCAGGCATGAGCGACGAGGAGCTGTTTGCCCAGGTGGAGGAGGCCATGGCCGCCCAGATCAAGGAGCAGTACGCCGCAGCGGCGAAAGAGCAGCTCTCTGCCCTTCCCGCCGCCCAGCTGTCCGCCATGCTGGCCCAGGCGGTGGAGCAGGGGCCCAATGACCAGGGACTGAGCCTGGAGCAGTTTGTCTACCTCTACGACAACTATATGCCCCCCACCCACTCCGACTCCACCTACCAGGACAATCTGGATTTGATGGGCTATATCGACCTGGAGTCCCCCTCCTCCATCAGCCTCTACGCGGATACCTTTAAGGAGAAGGACAAGATTGCTGACCTCATCACCGCCTACAACCAGCAGGTGGCCGAGGAGGACCAGATCAGCTACACCGACTATGTGGCCCTGCTCATGAGCTCCATCACCGACATCATCAGCGGGGTGAGCTATCTGCTCATCGGCTTTGTGTCCATCTCTCTGGTGGTGTCCTCCATCATGATCGGCATCATCACCTATATCTCGGTGCTGGAGCGCACCAAGGAGATCGGCATTCTCCGGGCCGTGGGCGCCTCCAAAAAGGATGTGTCCCGGGTGTTCAATGCTGAGACCCTCATTGTGGGTCTGGGGGCCGGTGTGCTGGGCATTGTGGTGACGCTGCTGCTGAACATCCCCATCAACGCCGCCATCCACGCCGTCACTGGGCTCACCGAGCTCTCCGCCGCTCTGCCCCCGGTGGGTGGGGCCATCCTGGTGGCCATCAGCGCCATCCTCACCATCCTGGCCGGACTGATTCCCGCCCGTCTGGCCGCCAAGAAGGACCCGGTGGAGGCGTTGCGAAGCGAATAAACCGCCACAAGAAAAGCCGCAGAAACGACATGTTTCTGCGGCTTTTTTCGTTACATTCCCTCTTTGAGGACGCCGTGATCTCGCAGCACCTTTTCGATCACCGTCCCCTTCACCGCCTTGAGCAGTGGCTTTTTCAACAGGTTCACGGGGCCGGGCAGCTCCACCTCCAGGGGAGACTTGCCGTCCATCAGGCGCACGGAGCTCTCCAGCAACTCCCGCACGTCGTACACGCTGGCCCACACTTCGGGCACGCCACGGTCCACGCCCAGCAGGCCGTACACGGCCTCCATGGCGGTACGCACGGAATACTCGGTGGTAAACACCGTGTCCCGTGGGGTCTCTGCAAACTGGCCCAAGAAGGCAAAGTTGACACAGCCGTCGGGGATGACGTCGGGGCGGTCCCCCTTGGTCCGAGGCATGAAGAAGGCGGTGATATAGGGCATCATGGTGGGCACGCACACGGCGCTGTTGCGGGCCAGATCCTCAATCTGCTCCACCGGCACCCCCAGGTGGTACAGCCACTCCTGGGTGATCTCCTGTCCGGTGCACTCCTTCATGGGCTTTTTCACGTAGTCGCCGGGCACGTCGGTGAACAGGCCGTACACCCAAACGCACACCTTCTCCGGCTCCTGCTCCCGGAACTGGCCCTGGCGGTTGATGGTCCAGCTCAGCAGCCACTTGGAGTCCTGGCAGCTGACGATACCTCCGGTGACCACATTGCCGGTCCGGGGGTCCCGCTTGCAGATGTTGGTGATATAGGGGAGAATCTTGTCATCCAAAGTGGTGATGGTGGCGGACTCCCAATTGGTCTTGGACACGTCGGAGCAGAACTTCTCCGGGCGGCCAAAGGCGGGGTCCTGTCGGGCGATGTTCTTCCACAGGTTCCAGCAGCCGCTGGTGCGCACCAGAGCGTCCCCATTGGGGGCGTGGTCCTGGTCGCCGTAGATGGTGCCCTCGGTACAGGAGCCGTTGGTGACAAACACCAGGTCCTGCTCGGTGAGCACAATGCCCTTCTCCACCCCCTTGACCTTGCACTCGATGGCGGTGGCCACCTTGCGGCCCTGCTTGATGTCAAAGAGCACGTTGGTCACTTCGGTGCCGAACTGGAAGTCCACCCCGGCATCCTCCAGATACTTCTGCATGGGGAGAATGAGGGATTCATACTGGTTGTAGCGGGTAAACTTCAGGGCACTGAAATCGGGCAGGCCCGCAATGTGGTGGATGAACCGCTGGAAATACAGCTTCATCTCCAGAGCGCTGTGCCAGTTTTCAAAGGCGAACATGGTGCGCCAATACAGCCAGAAGGTGGACTCAAACACCTCGTCGTCAAACACATCCTCAATGGTCTTGTCGTACAAGTCCTCGTCGGGGGTCAAAAACAGCTTGACGATCTCCATGCATCCCTCCTGGCTGAGCCGGAACTGCCCGTCGGTGTGGGCGTCCTGGCCCCGGTTGACGGTGGCACGGCACAGAGAGTAGTTGGGGTCGTGCTTATTGAGCCAGTAAAACTCGTCCAGCACCGAGGCTCCAGGCTTCTCCAGAGAGGGAATGGAGCGGAACAGGTCCCACAGGCACTCAAAGTGGTCCTCCATCTCCCGGCCGCCCCGCATGACATAGCCACGGCTGGGGTCAAAAATGCCGTCGCAGGCGCCTCCCGCCACGTCCATGGCCTCCAGGATGTGGATGTGGTCCCCCTTCATCTGGCCGTCTCGGACCAGGAAACAGGCCGCCGCCAGGCTGGCCAGACCGCTGCCCACCAGATAGGCGTGCTTCTCGTCCACGCCCTGGGGCTTTTCCGGGCGGGTAAAGGCCTCATAGTTGCCCTTGGTGTAGTAAATGCCCTTGCTGTTTTTCTTCTGCTTTCCCAGCTCGGTGTTCCGGTACTCCTGCTGGGCCTGGAGCTGGCCCTGCTTGGCCGCCTGCTTTTTCTTGGTGAAAAACACCGCCGCGCCTGTGCCAGCCAGTCCGGCTGCGGCAGCGGTGAGGGCTGCAATTTGCTTTCGATCCATAGAGGATAACCACCTTTCTATCATTACCGCTTTTACGGCAGGTCTGCTTGATGGTGTTATCCTACCCCCGTACCCAAGAAAAAACCATAAACAGATGAGGACGAATGATAAAAATTTTATCATTCGCCCTCATCTGTAAAGTTAATTATCTCCCCTGTGTGGGTCTGCAAAATTGGCGATGGAGTGGGCCACATTCCCCTGCACCGTGAGGCTAATCCGATGGGCCAAGGTGTGGTAGTCCTCCCCCATGCCCTTCTGAATCCAGTCCAGCATAATCCCCACAAAGCTATACTTGTAGAAATCCGCGATAAACGTCTTATCCTCTTCGGAAATCCCCAGCCCCTGGCTTTTTTCATCCACCACGCCCCGAATCAGGCCATAGGTCAGCTGGAACAGGTAGCGCTCCATGCGCTCCCGGCTGATGCAGCGGTAGGCGTTGAGCACAAAGGGTCGGTTCTCCAACACCGCTTCAAAGATCTGGGTCAGCCCCTCCTGCCAGGTGTCGTAGGTCTTTTTCCCCTGTAGGGCCCGGGTGGCGTCCTCCACACAGGTCCACTCCACCAGGTCGTAGATGTCCTTGAAGTGGTAGTAAAACGCCATACGGCTCATGCCGCAGTCGCTGGTCAAGTCCTGTATCGTGATTTTATCCAACGGCTTTTTCAGCATCCACCGCTTTAGGGATGCCGACAGCGTCTGTTTGGTGGCATTCATGGAACTTCCCCCTTCTGCTCGTTCTCATAAAGACATACCGCCTGTGTCCAGGGGGACACAGGCGGTATGATGTCTCACATGGTAGGGCAGGCGTCCTTCCACTTACTCGTGGTCGTGATCGCAACCGCAGTCACAGCCGCAGCCGCACTCGTCGTCCTCGCCCTCAAAGTCCAGAGCGAACTTCTGGCCACACTTGGGGCAGTCGATGACGCCGGCCTCCAGCACTTCGTCGTCAATCACCAGGCTCTCCCCGCAGTTGGGGCAGTCCACCTCGAAGAAGTCCTCGTCGTCCAGATCGTCGTCGCAGCCCAAATCGTGAGCGCAGCAGCAATCGTCCTCGTCGTCCTCGCCCACAATGGCCTCCACGTCGGCCAGGTCGTCAGAAATGGCGTCGATCTCCTCACCAAACTCGTCCAGGGTAGCGTCCACGGTGTCCAGCTGATCGCCGACCTCACGCAGGACGTCCAGCACCTCGGCCAACACCTTGGCCTCGCCGCTCTCGGACTTGTCCAGGCCCATGCCGTCAAACATGCCCTGGATATACGCAACCTTCTCAGAAATGGTCATGATGATATCTCCTTCCAGAGTGCAAATTGAATGGGTTGGAATGAAGTGGGGCAATTAGCCCTTGAGCCAAATTAGCCCTTGCAACGCTCCATATACTCGCCAGTACGGGTAGCCCCAGCAAACCACGGTTTGCCGGGGACCCCGTGATTTCAAATCCTCGGGCGAAGTCAATTCGCCCTGCGGCAAGATTTTG